>NZ_JAPZSO010000165.1:0-2992 GCF_027531715.1 Microcystis sp. LE19-8.1F
ACCAAAAATCTCTCGATAGGATAGCAGTGTAAAAGCAACAAGCTTTTAGTCACCGTACCAAAAAGAAACTGGTCAAATACTTGGCAATAAAGCTTAAATTGTTCCAGTTCTAGAATCTCGCTTAACTGCTGTTCTTTGTCTACAATTCTATCCTGATAGGCGACAATATCCTTAGCTAATAGCTGACTAAACTCACTAATTCCAGTGCCAACCGTGTTTTTAATGCGCGAGTTATTTCTTAATCCGGCAATATGTCCTAAACTGGGATTAAACCCATTAACTCCAATATAATCAAAGTCTCTTTGGGCGATTTCTGGGTATTCACAACATAATCGCTGTCTAAGCTGATTAATCAAAGAGTTTTTGTTTTTGTCAATTTGTTCCCTCTCGTGAAAAGTGCGACGTAATAAATCAATCGAGTCATAATCATAATTCTTTAAAATCGGGGGATTGCCTAAACCGGCATTATTCATGAACCAAAAAACAAGGAACCAGACAAACTGGATTTACATCCAGTTTTTTTTGGGGGGTTAAATAAGTAAGTAAAAATCCTTAATCAACCGCACAAAATTAACAATTAAAGCCTAAAAAAGCAACTTAAATTGTCATTTAGATACAATAATACTAGGAAGGCTTGGCTTGAAGAAAAAATCAATTGAACTCCACTGTAAATTCGCTGTTAAATTAGACTAATTTCATAGGCAAATGGACAATTATCTGCTAACTCAACTAATACTTTTCTGACCGAAAAACTAACTTTTGCCGCAGTTTTAATAAGAGTTTCTTTTAAACGAGAAACTGTCGCCTTTGCCAATCTTGTCCCCGGTGCTGCTTGCCGAATCCCCAGCAGCAAAATATAAGCAGCTTGGGACAAAAACAGACGAAACTGATTGACAATAAATTTTTGACAACTGAGTCTGTCAGCTTTGATTCCTAGTTTTAATTCTTTAATTCTATGCTCCGAACTAGCTCCTCTTTGGACATAAAAATCATCCTAGAGTTCTTGGGCGTCTGTGAGTAAATTGGTAACGATAAATCTAGGGTTAGCCCCTTTTTCTAACCATTCTGCCTTCATTACCACTCGTCGTGGCTATTTCCAAGTCCCCGCCCCATAATAAACATCATCAAATAATCGGGCTTTTTCTCCCGTGCGATGATAAGCTAAGACGCATTTAAAGCGCTTATTCTTAAGATTAGCCGAATCTCCCCCAATCCCTTTACTGTTGCCTCTTGCCTCTTGCCTCGTCTCAACAAGCAATTTAAATGCGCGGGCAGCTTATTGTAATCTGGCTTGCTCCAGGAGATAACTAATACTAAATCCGTTGAGTATAGGCTATATATCAGGACAGGCAAAAGGCAAAAGGCACTCATGCAAAAGGGGGAATAAATAATCAGTCTTTAATAACCGGATTTAGTATAGGGCTTGCTGAATAAATCTAAAAACCTTGTTGGATAAGACTTTTAGGCCTTTTGTCAATCAAAAATTACCGGATATGGGAGTGATTGGGGGGGGAAATTCAGGTACTTTTCCCCTGAAAATTAGGTAATTGGCCACCTCAAAACTGGTAAAACCCTACACCCCACACCCCACACCCCCGATGTCGGGGGGGTTGGGGGGGCCACACCCTGCCACCACCAACAAACTTTTTCAGCAAACCCTAGTATAATTTCTAGGAGTCAAAGGCCGCTAGAAACTCCTCCACCTGTTCCCGAGTCGGTTGGGATGCGATCGCTCCTGCCCCCCTTGTCACCATTGCCCCCACCGCACAGGCATAAATCACCGCCTTACGGGCTAAATCGGCATTTTCCCCAATTTTATCGCCTCCAAGACCGGCACGAGCCAAAAAACCCGCCACAAAGCCATCCCCCGCCCCGGTTGTATCCACCACCTCCCCGGGAAAAGCCTCGACAGTGCCGCTATTTTTGCCTAAATGATATTTACAACCTTTTGCGCCGCCAGTAACCAGAATTGCCACTAAATTGGGGTATTGTGATGATATTTCTCCCGGGTTATCAGTGCCAAATAACCATGCTGCTTCTTCCTCGCTACATTTGAGCAAATCGGCCTGGACGATAAAATCTCGAATGATATCAGGGGCAGCCTCAAGATTAGGCCAAAAAACCGGTCGCCAGTTGATATCGATCAATACTTTCACCCCGTAAATTTTAGCCAATTGCAGGGCGCGCATCATCGCAGCTCTCGCCGGGGGATAGGCTAACCCTAGGGTTCCCATCACTAGATAATCGGCATTTTTCCAGAGATTTTCGGGCAATAGGTCAGCATTAAGGGCAGTATCGGCAAAATCAGTCGTTTTTCTGCCGCCAAAACCCGCAAAATGTCTGTCTCCCCCAGCATCGCGGGTGACATAAACTTGTCGGGTGGGTAGGGTGGGGTGATACTGTACACCAGTGGTATCGACTCCGAGAGCGTCTAGCAAGGCGATTAACTGTTCTCCAGGTTGATCTTTGCCCACACAACCGATAAAAGCCGAATTTATGCCCAATTTTCGCAATCCACAGGCCACGTTTGCCGGCGCACCCCCGGCGTAGGTTGTCCAAGAAGTTACTTGCTCTATAGAGCGATCGCTCTGATCGGCAATTAGATCATAGAGGATTTCCCCTAAACAAATTACAGACACCGGCGAAGCTCTTTGATTGTTAAGCATTGGTGTGGGGTGTGGGGAGCTTTTTTCAGTGATCAGTAGAACTCTTGCAAATTAATTATATGTTATAATGATTGGTCAACTAATTTTACCCCAAAAATCAGTTAATTGGTATATTTGTTCTGAATGAAAACTTGAAGTTTTACTTTTAACTCAAAACTCTTTAGATATGCTTTAATTTGGTTATGAAAACCTCTTTATTTAAGCGGCACAAACTATCTCAATTTTTATAATTGAGAATAAATTCTCCTTGACTTGATTAATCTTTAGGCAACTTTTAAGAAGCTGCTATACCTATCCCTAACTCACAGTTATAAATAGCCGCCAAC
>NZ_JAPZSO010000072.1:0-4562 GCF_027531715.1 Microcystis sp. LE19-8.1F
GTTGAGTCGATGGATATTTTTTCGGAACTTGCCCTTTCTTTGATACGCCTCAAACCCCAGAAAAACCCTTATTTCTCCAAAGGGTTAACGGCTATGAGCCTTATCAAGCAAGCTCTTTAACCTTTCTGTCACCCCTTGAGAGTGATTTCCTAAATTGAGAAAAATGCTTGTAAATTGCAGGATAGGTTTCATCGAAAATTTTCTCAGCTTCTTGTTCGCTTAACTTAGACCAAGGATGTTCTTTATTTTCAGAGGATTCTATTTTAATTAAATACTGCTCTGCAAAATCAACACACCATCTTTTAACATCACGACCGCGCAGAAAAGGTTTAATCACTTCAGCAGAGGAAGGATGCTCATTAATTAATCTGTCACGGGTTGCGCGATCAATTACAAAAGCTTCATTAAATCCTGTCTTAATTCCATAGTAAAATCTACCTTCCACATATTCACCCAAAGGCTGACCCGCATTACGCAACTTAGCTAATAAATCCAAAATTTGCGAAGACTCTAAACGCCAACCATCAGGCTTTAAATTTTCTTGAGCAATTATTAACCCATCTTGCTCTAATACCGTTGCAAACTGTGCAATATCTTGTTTTTTCGTTTCATCCCAGGATAAAGCTTGTAATTGATTATTTTCAGATTTATTTTTGCTTAAAGTGATAATACTTGGATAAGCTATCGCCTCTTCAAAAACAGGGAAATCACCAAAATCAATTAAATTGTAAATTGTGGTTGAATCTCCCAGAAGTTGACGCAACTTTTCACCATAACCTGCGCGAAAATATTTATTAGAGGAAATATAAGTTAAATGACCTTTAGGCTTTAACAGGTTTAAACCCAACTCATAAAAATAAACAAACAAATCAGCAACACCCGTATAACATTGATAAGATTCTTGTAAAGTTGGTTTTAATTCCTTAATTTCTTCCTGACGAATATAAGGAGGATTCCCAATGACAACATCAAACCCGACAAAATCCCCGTTATCATTCAACACTTCAGGAAACTCAAACCGCCATTCTAAAGCATTATTATACAGCTTACCGCTTTCAATATCTGCAATTTCAGCAGTTAGCTTATCAATCTCATTATTTAACTTAGTTACTTTTTTCTCCCGCGCTTTTTGCTCCGTCTTAGTCTCCTCAAACAATAAACCCTGATTTTCCAGATTATAAAGTTCCCCTTGTAATTGACGTAACTTCACTTTCTTAGGATCACTAATTAATAAATTAGCACTAAACCCAGCCTTAATCTTAGCAATCAGCGTTTCCATCTCCCGCTTTTGTTCCTTATTTTCCGCATTGCGATAAGTCTGTACCGCATTGCGATATTCCTCAATACTAAACTTCTGCTTCTGTAAAACCTGTTTAACATCCACATCCAACCCAAACCGACTAATCAAAGAATTACCACACTTGATATTAATATCAATATTTGGCAAAGTTTCTAAATTGCCATCCTCTCGATAATAAGCATTTTTTAAAAGCTCAATCCATAACCGCAACTGACAAATTGTCACGGAATTAGGGTTAATATCCACCCCAAATAAACACCCTTCGATAATCGTCTGTTTCTCATGAAATAAGGCTTGCTGTACCCGTTGCTTTTCTTTATTATTCGGATGATAAGCAAATAAAGTCCCCTCATCATCGTAAACCAATAACTTATCGTTTCGTACCTCTACCCGATAATCTTTTAGCGACTTACCCGAACTATCTAATAAAACCCGTAACTCACTCTTAATCGCAATTATCTCATTCAAAGCGGAAACCAAAAAATGTCCCGAACCCACCGCCGGATCGCAAATCTTCAGGCTATTAATAATAACATTTGCCTCTCTTTTATCCTCAATTCGTTCATATAAATTATCCAAACTTTGACAATTCCAGCCTTTTACTTCATTAAACTTCTGCACGATCGCTCTTCGTATCGTTTCCCGACACATATACATGGTAATAAAACTCGGCGTATAAAAAGAACCGTCCTTATAACCATTAATCTTTTCAAAAATTAACCCCAACACCGAAGCATTAATTAACTTTTCGCTATCTTCTTGAGGATTTTCTAACTCATCTCGATCGAATTTATAAGCATCCAAAAACTCAAACAAATAAGCCAACGCATTTAACTCACCTACTCGCTTATTACCCTGATTATCTTTTAGCACCGTACCTGCAAAAATGGGTAAAGTTCGCTCCCTCAACTTGTCAATAAAAATCGTTTGGTCTTCCGTCTCCGTTGGTAGAAATAGCGAACTATTTAAATAAGGTACATGAGCAAAAATCGTTTTAACCTTAGCCTCGCGCTTATTTTTCTCCGTGGCTAACACATCAAAAAACAAACTATCGAGATCACTATAACTGGGAACTTTCGCCAAATTGAGAAAAGCAAAATCTCGATCGCCTTGATGATATTTAATTAATTGCGCTTCCAATAGTTTGAGAAATAAAACCCGATTAATCCAATTAATTGATAACCGCAACGCCACATTATAAAGCCGTTCCTCATCCGTAGTTCCAAACTCTTCAGTTAATTTTGAAGTCTTATCTAGACTATCCAACCGACTAATCGCATTTTCAATCAGGGAACCATCACAGCGATCGCCTTCTTTCATTCGTCCGATTAACTTCTTCCCTTTTTCCTTAATTTCCGTCAAACCGATAATATACAAAAGCTCATTATAAAAAGGCTTATTTAAAGTATTGCTATCATTAACAAAAGGTAACTTAAGTAAATGTTCTGGCGAAAGAATCTTGTAAATATCAAGCAAATCTAAATTTTCCAGATCTCGCAGATCAAAATGGGTAAATTTAATTTGCTCAATAACTTTAGTGATCGCTGGTTCGGCAATTTGTTGATAGAAAAAATCCGTTTTCGTACTACTCAGTCTCCCGGCTTCAAAATCGCAAAACTGGTTAACTAGAGCCTTATTAGCAAAAAACAACTCCTCAAAAATCTTGCCATCGAAAATAAACCACTCATAAATATTTGTCACGATCAAGTGTTTAATCTCAAGATTTTTATCCGTCACCCTTTCGCGGAGAAAATATAAAACTAACTGCTGAAAAGCCTTAGTATTGAGATTATCCAGTCTTGGCATTTCTGCATTTATTGTCCGAGTAGGTTTCTTCGTCTCAAAAATCACCCCCACTGGACTTTTAACATCCTGGTTATTATGAATCACCAGATCGATGCGCTCTTTTGTATTGATAAAATAGCGATCGGTATAATAGGTATTTTTTAAAAAATCTATCAGCAAATTTTTATTAAACTCTTCCGACTTTTTGCTGTCACATTGCTCCAACAAGCGCGTCAAATTAGCTTGAAAAACCTGAATTGTTTCAGTATCAGGCTTGATTTTTAAGTACACCCGATTTAAGGCTTGCTTGAGTTCTCGCTTATTGACGATCATAAAAGTTTACCTCTAGGGAAACTACCGACTAATCTTATTATAGCATTGCCAAATGATCGGTTAAAATAGAAGGATAAAAGTTGCAATCGAGGTAATCCGTCGAAGTAAGGAATTTCTAACAGCAATGGGGAAAAAATACCCGGTCACAGCCTAGCTTGACGGGGGGAGTATGTCACTGTTGCAATGCTTTTAAGAAGCGTCCCATAGTGGCAAATAAACCGGACTTTTTGGCTTTATTAGCAGGATTAGAACCATCCTTAGGATTATTACTAGAAGCTTTCAGAATCAGATTTTCTAAAGCTTCGCCCATGGGTTTAGTGGATTGTTCGGAAATTAACTCGTAACCGTCTTCTTTTTCGAGCCAAACTTGCCACATGGAAGGATAGGAACGATACACGATCGCTGATTCCAAGGGACGAAAATAATAACAACTTTCTAGGATACTTAAAAATCTTTCTCGCAATTGTCGGGCTGCGTAACCGATACCCACTACCGATACATCTTCCAATTGGGGAATCAGAAGAACTACGGGGCGATCTTCGGCCAGGTAACAGAGTTTTTCTACGGAATTAATCTCAACCGAGGAGGGGCAAACAACTAAAAAAACTTCATCTTCGGGCTTAATTTTGTTTTCGATGGGAATAAAACGACTACCTAAATCTCCCAGTTGAAAAACTGTTTCTCCCCAATCCCGTCGAGCTAACATGGCGGCTCCAGTATCGGGAAAAATTACCCTTAAACCAGAACCATAACTGTCAAAAATAGAGGTAAAATCAAGGGCTAAAGCTTGCGCTTGCAGGGCAATTTCTGGGATAACTAATTCCACTTGTATGCGTCTAGCTCCCGATTCTAGAGCCAGTTGAGCGGCGGCTTTTGCTTGCAGGATTGTTTCTTCTAGGGAATTGGGTAGGGTCATTTCAGTAATCAGTTATCAGTGAGCAGTTATCAGTGACTACCTCTGGTCGTCGGTGGCTTAAAATCAGAAAGATTTTAATTTTTATAAAAGGCAGGGTTGATTCATAGTAGGGTTGATTCATAGTAGGGTTGATTCATAGTAGGGTTGATTCATAGTAGGGTTGATTCATAGTAGGGTTGATTCATAGTAGGGTTGATTCATAGTAGGGTTGATTCATAGTAGGGTTGA
>NZ_JAPZSO010000215.1:0-1436 GCF_027531715.1 Microcystis sp. LE19-8.1F
AGTCGATGGATATTTTTTCGGAACTTGCCCTTTCTTTGATACGCCTCAAACCCCAGAAAAACCCTTATTTCTCCAAAGGGTTAACGGCTATGAGCCTTATCAAGCAAGCTCTTTAACCTTTCTGTCACCCCTTGAGGTAAATGGGTCTTCTGCCAGTTTTCTAAGTACATCGAAAATTTTAGGTTTTAACTGGGGATTTTTCTTGATTAGCTTCTTAAACGAACGCTTAAACCCATCACTCCATATTAGATCCATTGTTAATCCTCATTCAAATCAGCAATCAAATCTTCTACGGTTCCCCTTCTGGCCGTTCCAGTAGCGATCGCCTCTTTCAATTCCTTAAAATTAGCTAAAATTTCTCTTTCTCTTGCTTTGGCTCTATATTGACACAAAATCTCTAACAATGACTCCTGTTCATCCTCTGATAAATTCTCAAAAGATTTGATCATTTCTGGCAAAGTCATCATTTTACCTCTTAACTATTTTCCTTATATTTTAATTATTTTCCAAGATGATTTTATGGTAAACATCTGCGATCACTATCTGAATTCCCAAAGAGTTTAAATGAATTATCCTATCAGATTCATAAGCTGTAAACAACCAAAGATCGCCTTCCTTTTGAAAATGTTCAATATAACATTTTTCCTGAGAAATCAATAAATATTCCTGAAAAGTTGCAATGGTTCGATAAGCGGCAAACTTTTCTTCTCTGTCGTAATTTGCCGTTGAAGCAGACAAAACCTCAGCGATTAAAACAGGATTAATTAAAGTATCTTTGCGTCCTTCTTGATAAATAAGAGGTTCAGAAACTACCATAATATCAGGATAGGTGGCTATTTGACGCTCAGGTATCCATAAACGCTGATCGGTGACAAAAACGGCATAGGGTTGATTCTTTAGTCCAGTATATAAAGCCACTAATAAATTACTAATAATGCGATTATGAGTCGGTGTCCCTCCTGTCATAGCAATAATTTTTCCATCCAGATATTCATGACGAGTTTGGGATTGTATTTCCTGCTCAAAATATTGACTAAGAGTATATTTTCCAGTGAGAGCGGTCATAATAATGATTGTTTGAGAATAAGCATTTTGCAGCGTTTTTCATTGTTCCCCAATTCTAACAACAAAAAAGCACCCCCTCGCGGGAGTGCCTTTTCGTTCAGACTAGGAATTAACCATTGATAGCAGGAGCAATCAGAGCTACGGGAGCCTGTTCACCACTAGCTAAGTCTAAGGGGAAGTTGTGAGCGTTGCGCTCGTGCATTACTTCCATACCGATACCAGCGCGGTTCAACACATCGGCCCAAGTACCAATTACACGACCTTGAGAATCGAGAATCGACTGGTTGAAGTTGAAACCGTTGAGGTTAAACGCCATGGTGCTAACACCCATCGCGGTAAACCAGATACCGATTACCGGCCAAGCACCCAAG
>NZ_JAPZSO010000063.1:0-5227 GCF_027531715.1 Microcystis sp. LE19-8.1F
TTCTTGCCGTTCTACGTCAATCAGAAACTGGCAATAATAACCGTCAGCACGTCTAACAACTCTTACCCGTTTAATCTGTTGTTCTGAATAATAAACTAAGGTCTTTTGACTACACCATAAATCAAATTCTCCTGCTTTAAAGCCATCGGTAAATTTAATTTTACGTCGATCATCAGAGAGTTTGTAGCCTGTTAGTTTGTATTCAACAGAACGACTATGCTTTTTGAACCGAGGAAACCCCTTTTTCTCTGGTATATTAGCATGATAATTCTGGTAAAACCTAGTAATTGATTGCCAGGCTCTATCAGCAGCAGATTGACGTGCTTGAGAGTTTAATTTATTTACCCATGGTGTCTCTTTATTGTTAGCTAGTACCGAGCAAAGTTTTTGGAGATCATTGCGGGTTGTTCCTTGATTGTCCATCCAATAACGAACACAAGAGTTACGCACAAACTGAGAAGTTCTAATAGCTTCATCAAGTTTTTGGTATTGTTCTGGTGTCCCATTTTTTAACTTGGCTTCTACGACTAGCATTGATTAATTCTCGACCTTAGATAAATTAAGTATAACACAGTTTACCTACAAATGGTAGAATTAAAATTGTGCTTCGCGGTTGATATTCTGGTCGGATTTCATCCCCCGCTAATTTTAGTTAGTATCTTGTCGAAAAATCTAGCGGGGGCATTCATCCGACATTTTAGGTAAGCGTTCGACGGTTTCTGGTGCAAAAAAACGCTCTCCTGTTTCTAGACACACTCTGGCGGGAACATTTTCGATAAGTAGGTAGGCGTTAAAAATTATCAGACACCACCCTAATCAAGGGGGGACTAAGGGTAGGGTTGATTCATGAATCAACCCTACTATGAATCAACTCTAGGACTAAGGGGGGATCGAACCTAAAATCCATTTTTAATTTAATTATAACCAGCTACTTAATTTTGAGTAAAGAGCGAGAGGGATAGCTACAATGGATGTCTAAGGCTTTTGAGAATGTCCCGATCAGAACAGAATCGGCTTAATTCTTCTGAGAACATCCTGGAGCAACCGTTCTGGACACTTGCCGATAAAGCTCGCTTTTCTCGCTCGGAAGTCCAACGATCGCAGTTGATCTACCATGATAACTCCTGTCACCACCTCTCCATCTGGAATCTTGACGTAGAAAGGGTTCTGGCGTTGCGTATTGCTCACCGGGCAGACAAAGGCAAAACCAATCTTGCGATTAAAATCAATAGGGCTTACCACCAGTGCTGGACGATTACCCATTTGCTCATGCCCAATTTGTGGGTCAAAGCTCAAACGCACGAAATCTCCACGTTCTGGAATGTATGTCACCAAACCTCCTCTCCCATTGGCCGTCCCCAATCCACTTCCGGCTCCGGTGATTCAACAACCTCAGCCAGTAGTTCTTCTAGGCTTAAATCAGGCAAGGCTTGAATTAGCTCAATTACTAGCTTTCCGTTTTCCACAGAACATTCAACAACGTCCTTAGGATTGAGGTTCAGCGCCTCCACCGCATACTTGGGAATCCGAATCGCTAAAGAATTACCCCAGCGTCCAATCTGCGACTTCATGATCCCACCTCGAATTCGTTAGATATCCAAAGTATATCAAAACGCTGATTTAGGGGAATACCGACAAGCGATCGCGTTTTATGAACGGGCTTTATGGCTGGGATTGATTATCCCTAGCGGGTAGAAGTTCGATACCGATCGACTCTGATCCCGGTTGGAAAGTGAAAGTATCGGCGGGTGTAGTGGGACTAAAATTCCAGTCGGATAATATTGCCGTGTACTGGGGTGAACCGGGTAGAGTTTTATAGGTGATAATCGCTTTCCTCAGTAGGGGGGTGGCATCTTGCGTGACCCAGATTTGATAATCGCGATCGCTACCGATCAGCAGCAGGTGATACATTTGTTCACCATTGACCATGTTGTTGCCGATAAAAATAATTTGTCTGACATCGGCCATGAGAGCCGCACAGGGATCGTTGGCTGCTAGATTTGACATGGGAATGGTGATTCCGTACCTTTGCTCTACTTGGTCTAAGGCTTCATCTAGAGTATTCGGTGCTGGTTTCGTGACGTATAGATCCCGTTCCAGATCCGCGAGGGTGAAGGTTTTACCGTCGTAAAAAAAGCGGGTAACTCGTTCATCCCCAGTGTAGTCCGAGCGCAGGCGATCGGGTTTCTCTACCCAGATGTTTTGATAGGCACTGTACTGAACTTTCGCCCCGGAGTCGAGTACATCGTCATAGGTGACATCCATATTGACGGTGAACGATCGCTGTTTGGTTAAATTAGCACAGAGTTGCTCGATCACCTGTTCTGCCGTTTTTGGGCGGATTTCCTGGGATAGAGTCGGTATTTCCGCCAAGACTCCTGCGGCAGTGACCCAAGGCAAAAGTAAAGAAAGAATCGGGATAAAGCGACGCATAATCATCTAATATTCTCCAAGGCGATGGATTGTTTTGGTTAACGACCATTGTGTAAACTGACTAAACGAGCGATAAAAACGGCGGGATAGAGAACTCCAGTCATTCCTTCTAAATTGGCCAGAACTCTAGCGATTTTACTGGTAGGAACTATATCACCGTAGCCAACCGTGGCCAGGGTAGTAAAACTGAAATGAATTATATCCGCCTGGTTGACGGTTTTAGCGGCGGAGCTAAAGGCATCGGGGTCGAAAATCTGGACAATACTGTAAGCGGATGCCCAGAAAAATCCTAAGAGAAAATAGACACAAATTCCCCCCTTGATGATATCGGATGTCACCTGTTCGGCGATGATTAATTCTCGTAAAATTGAGTACACGCATAAACTAATAAAAGCTAGAGAAATTAATGTACTAGACAGATCGAACCAACGGTTGAAATCGCTATAAATAGGGATAATCCTGCTGAATGCTCGCAGGAGGAGGGCAATCAAAAACAGACCGATATTATATCTTAAAGCCAATTTACTGCGATCGATCTGATAGACGGCGATGATCAGGGAGAGGGAGAAGAAAAGGAAAATCAGCAAATCTCCCAGGGGTAGATATACTAAAAATGGGTAAATAATGTAGAGCAAGACTAGATTTGCCAGCAGCCGATTGTATTTATTTTCTGTTGCCCGCATCAATTGACGGAATTTCATAGCAGCGAACCTTTAATTGGTAATATTTCCTCCTGCTAATTAATTTTAAGGGTATTTATCTCCTATCTTCTTTCTAAATTTTCTTGCTTGAATAAACAGCGAGTTTCTATCTATTAGCCTCTAGAAGACTATTATAGAAGCTTGGCAAGAGCGATCACTATCAAAAAATGGCAAACTTAGACTTATAGATAGAACTTTTCTGTAATTTTTTTATTAAGAATTGACCATAAATTTTAAAAAATATTGCGGATAACGAGAAACCCCTATTTCTTTCAATCAAGGAAAAAAGTCAGAGTCTGAAGTTATTAAGCTGCCCGCGCATTTAAATTGCTTGTTGAGACGAGGCAAGAGGCAAGAGGCAAGGGGGGTGGGCGAGATTCAGCTAATCTAAGGATAGGCGGTTAAGATGCGTCTTAGCTTAACCCATAAAAGCCAAAAAACTCTACAATTAAGATTGGTGAGGTATCCTGCATATTTACCAGAGAATAACTCTTAATAATACTTAATAATTTTTAATAATTCCGCTATCCTAAATCAGACAAGATGGATATCAATTTACAGCCCCTGATCGAGAGTGAGCGCTAAATCGGAGCAATCCGGTGCATAACGGAATAATTCTGTTATGTTCTCACGCCAGATCACATCATTAGATGTAGCCGCTTAAGGGTCACGACCCAATGAGATTAGCTAGTCTCAAGCGTCGGTCAAGGAACATCGCCCATTAGCAGGTGGAACACCAAAAGCTATCAACAAGCCCTTAAGCTGTCGAAGCCAACCTAACCCAGAAATGGAGTAGCAGAAATGCCAAATTACGTGTTCCAACTCGATGCCAACAAACGCCCTTTAGACATGATCCATCCAGCTAGAGGGAGAAAACTCCAAGCCAAAGGGAAGGCTGCTACCTTTCGCACTTATCCTTATGCTATCGTTCATCACCAGGGCATAGACAGCCCTAATACCAAGGAATACATTCTCAAAATCGACCCAGGAGCCGTCTGGACAGGCTTTGCTATCCAATGCGGAGAAGATATTATCTTTCCCATAAAATTAAAGCATCGAGGCTTTGAAATCAAAGAATCCTTAGCTAAACGAGCAGGTTTCCGAAGCAGTCTTCGTTCTCGGAACGTTCGTTACCGTAAGAAAAGGTTTAACCGCCAAAAACCCGATGGCTGGCTACCCCCTAGCCTGAGCTATCGCCTAGAGACGACCCGCACTTGGATTAAGCGGTTCATGGCACTCTGCCCAATTACCCCCTTGGTAGTGCTTCAGCTAATATCTCTAACTTGGCTTGCTTCAATATTTGCAAGGTTACAACTATCATTAACAACAGTAGATATCTGGCTCGCCCCAGTTCATTTTCTAACACTTTCTGGTATAATTCACTTATCATTACGCGATGTGCAACTATATTTTTAGTCTTGATTTACAAGGCTTTCAGAAATTAGCAGAGATAAAGTATCCTCTGGAACCCTGATTCTGTCGTTTTTAGTTGCACATCGCGTTATCATTTTTGTTCTCTAGGTCATATTTACTATATATGACCTATCTTTTTTTGGAGTCGATGTTCTGTATCTTGGGCTACACAAGATTTTCAGCTCTCTTGTCCCCCTGTCAGCTTAAAGCCTTATTACGGATGAATTGTACTGTACGAATAGCTTCATCTATGGCAGAACACTGACTTGGTTTGACCACTGCTTTCATTTCTAGGATAATCATTGTTTATCGACCTCAAACAACTTATTTTGTATTAACCTATACAGCATAGATTGTCAAGATTTTAGTGGCCACCGAAGCTCTGTCGAAGTGTGGCCACTGAGCTTTTACATTGAGCCTGTCGAAATGTGTCGAAGTGCTGTTGTATATTGGTCTGGGTTCCATCCCGTCGCGCTAAGCGCGAGGGCTTCGGCCGTGAGCTCAGCCGAACGGTCTTCACCCCGACATTTGAGATAAAAAGACTTGTTGCGTAATAGTGGCATAATGGGGAAGAAACAATGATTGGATATCCCCTTGAATGCTGAACATTGGCCGAATATTGCATCAAGATAGACTCTTGAGAGCGACCACAGGACTCAATAGAAGAGCGTTTGAGACCT
>NZ_JAPZSO010000164.1:0-46852 GCF_027531715.1 Microcystis sp. LE19-8.1F
TACAGTAGAGCCTCCTAAGTATTATCGAAAAGCCGAGAAACGTCTTAATAAACTGAATAGAAGAAAGTCGAAAAAGTTTAAGAGAGGACAAAAGCAGTCTAATAACTACAAAAAAGCTAGTCAAAAATACGCCAAGGGACATTTAAAAGTAAGTAGGCAACGAGAAGAGTTTGCTAAAAAATTGGCACTCCGTTTAATTCAGTCAAACGACTTGATAGCCTACGAGGATTTAAAAGTCAAGAACCTTGTGCGTAATCGAAAACTAGCTAAGAGTATCAATGATGCTGGTTGGTCACAATTGAGAAAATGGATAGAGTATTTTGGCATTAAATACGGCCGATTAACCATAGCAGTTAATCCAGCCTATACAAGTCAAGAATGCTTTAATTGTGGTCGGTTAATCCAAAAGTCTCTATCAGTTAGAACTCATGTTTGTTCCTGCGGATATGTGGAAGATAGAGACAAAATGGCGGCCTTGAATATACTCAAAAAAGCTACGATAGGGCATATCGGAAGCTGGTCGTTAGACCTAAACGCTTGGGGAGATTTAAGCTCTATTTTGGTTGGTAGAAATACCTGCTAAGACAACTTGAGTCAGTGAACCAAGAATCCCTCGCTTTTAGCGATGGGAGTGTCAACATTGACATTAACTTATCAAAGTCAATCCTTGAATGTTTCGGGGCTCTTGGATACTGGCTCTAGTGTTAATGTGTTGCCCTATGAAATGGGTTTAGCTTTAGGTGCAGTCTGGGAAAATCAAAGGCTATCTCTGCCATTAGGAGGTAATCTAGCTAGATTTGAAGCTCGTGCATTGGTTGTTAAAGCTACTGTTGAGCAATTCCCCACCGTAGATTTAGCCTTTGCTTGGACACAAGATAAATATGCGCCGCTAATACTAGGACAGATGAACTTCTTTCTTGCCTTTGATGTCTGTTTTTACAGATACGACTTAGCATTCGAGATTAGTCAAAAATAGTTTGACTGGAGAAAAAATATGTGCGTTACATTTCATTAACTAAGCAACCAGCGATCGCAGTTTCACCTCAAGCGATCGCCCTATGAAAAGAGATTAATTTGTCTAAAGATTTGCTAAACTGAGGACAATAATCGCTTATTTTCAAGGTGTTAACTAAATGTGGTGGCAAAGTTCTCGGTTAGACCGTATTGAAGCCAGTCTAGAGGCAAGTCAGCAGCGAATAGAGCGAATAGAAAGCAATATTGACAGATTAGCAGCAATCAGTGAGGCAACGAATCGGCGTATTGATCGGTTTGTGGAAGCTACTGCTCAACAAATGGAGGAATCTAAGGCTCGTATTGACCAACTGCAACAAGGGATGGAACAGCTTCAGCGTGCAGTTGGCTATTTTTTAAGTCAGGACGGTAACTAACGATCGCCTTTTCAAAAATCAAAAAACCCCGTTAGCTTACAATCACTTGCTTCAATGAATGAGCATGGTACTACGGCTAGAGAAAAAAGAGGTGTGTTAGATTTCATTAACACACTCTACCAAAGCTTTAGCTTGACGTGGCATCTTGCATTAAGTTTTTAGCAAAGTTGAATAAAAGAGATGACCTATTAGTGACGAAAAGCGAAAAATCATCATTAAAAGTCTCATCCGAGCAAAAAGCACTTGTTAGGATGCTTTTTAAATCATCATCTTTGGGCATTAGTGTGATATACTCAGACGGTCTCTTGCGCCCTATTTTTTTGTTCTCTGAAGCATTTATGAAACAGAAATTTGCAAGACAATTAATTTCTTTGTCAGAATGCCCTGCATCTCTTAAGTAAGCTTTGGGATAAATGTGATGAAATTCAGCCCTGTTGTATTTCTGTAAAACTTTATCTAGATCAATTGATGAGCCAGACAGAAAAGTTTTTGGATCATTGTTAGCCAACATTAATATAAAAGTTTTTGTATTGGCGCTAGTTAGTCGAAAGTAACTGTCTTTGAAGAAGCATTCATCTATATTATATGGGATATCACCCAAAACGCTCGCTTCGCCACTTTTAAGTTTCTCTACTTCATTGATGTCAGTTGTTGCAGTTCTCTTGATTTGGCTACCATATCGGTTAGTGAAGCACGATCTCCAAAACCACTTTTTCAATCTTGCATAAACTTTTGCATCATACGATATTTGTTTGCCCTCAGGTTCTGCGAAAAACACGCACAGAGGAATAATTAACGCCGAATAGGGTAAATTCTTAAGAGACATAACCTTCAATTGTGTCCTCAAGAAATCAATAGCACCAAAAATTCCATTTCTTACTTTAGGAAAAGCAGTTCTAACCCGTTGACCATTCAATTTTAAAAGGGTATCTGGAGTAGGGTCTTTCATCAAAATAGCAGCAGCACATCTTAGGATCAGATCAGAATCTTCACCAACTTCAGAGAATCCAAACTCTTCAAGATCTTCTTTCAATTCTTTGAAGTTCTCTAGTAGATCGAAATCATCATTCCAAGTCCATGCGGCAAGAAGTTGAAGAGTATCAAGTTCCATTCCCAATCTATTGACACGTTCAAATACAATGGCAACGATTGCCCTATCATCCGTCTTGAGAATTTGGGCAGGAATTGACACTTCCTTAAATTTTTCTTGCATTCTATCCAATCGTCTAATTTGATCGTTTGAAAATTTCGAAGCTGCTTCTCTATATTTCACGGAATCAAATAAGACGCTTAAAGGAAAATGGCGATTTGGATCAACATCACCCTCTTGAAGGGCTAAAAATTTACTTTCTTGTACATCGTCATCTGCTTCAAAATCGAAATATATTTGCAGCCATCCACCTTCTGAGGTTGGTTCTAACTCGGTTTGGAAAACAGAGAATATGGATGTGAGTCTTTGCTGACCATCCAGCACATAATCTATTGGATAATCCTCCGTTGGCTTTGGAAGCTCAAATTGCCCTAGTTTGCGTTCTACTGCAAGCTTGTATTTAGTTCGCCAAAGTAATAGTGATCCGAAAGGATAATTTTTATAAATACTGTCCATCAGGTATGCAACCCTATCCATACCCCAGACAAAACCTCTTTGGAAAGCTGGGATTCTCACACTACCGCTACTTACGGAGTCTAGTAGTTTTCTGATCGAATAGGATTGATACTCCATATTCAGTGGCATAAAATCAGGCTCCCCTTATTTTCTCTGGATAACCATTATAGATTCTGGGCTGGTCAAAATCAATCAATGTACGCCGCCTAACCATTAATTATACAGAAATTTTCTCTATAACACTCCTGAGAGTAACGATGTGGGTTAACTTTCGGCATATCACACCATTTTAGCACCATCGCCGGAACTTTTCCCCATATCATAACTAAAAGCGTATTAGCCAGAGCATATCCCTAACAACAAGCTGCAATAAAATAGACTTTTCGGGAAGTCTAGCACTAATTCTTCAGTCCACCCCACAATTACCTAATTTTCGGGGAAAAAGTGCCAAAATTTTGCCTTTGATCGCTCTTATGTCTGGCACTTTTTCAGGGCAAAAAAATCTAAAAATCTTACCCAACAATGTTTTTAGATTTATTCAGCCAACCCTAAGTTAAATTTTGAGTTGATCGATTAAATCGCGCATAATTTTGGCCGAATTATGTAACTGTTGGGTTTCTCTGGGACTGAGAGCAAGATTCAGAGTTTTAATTACTCCTTTCTCGTTAACCACCGAGGGAATACTTAAACACACATCTTTGAGACCGTATTGACCATCGAGGAGAGTGCTAATAGTGAGAATTCTTTCTTGGGAACGTAAAATCGCTTTAACGATATCTGTGGTAGCTAAACCGATCGCATAGCTAGTATAACCCTTGCGTTTGATAATTTCATAGGCGGCGTTTTTAACCTGAAGAAAAATTTCTGTTAAGCTTTCTTGGTCGGTTGCGCTTAAATCCTGCCAATCCCCTTCTAGTAACCTTGCTCCTCCGATATTAGCCGAACTCCAGACAGCAAGCTCACTATCCCCGTGTTCACCGATAATATATGCGTGGACGTTACGCGCATCTACATGGAGTTGGGTGGATAAAAGAGAGCGTAAACGGCCAGAATCTAGCACCGTACCCGAACCAATCACCCTAGAAGGCGGAAAATTGGTGATTTTCAAGGTAACATAGGTCATGATATCGACGGGATTACTCACCACCAAAATCAAAGCACTGGGGCAGTAAACAGCCACATCCTCCAGAATACGGCGAAAAATCGCCACATTTCGCTCAAGGAGATGTAATCTGGTTTCTCCCTCTTTTTGGGCGGCCCCGGCAGTAATAATCACCACATCGGCATTTTGTCCCACATCGGCCACGGTTCCCATTTTCAAGTCTGTGGGTTCAATAAAAGGCATTCCGTGCCTTAAATCCATCACTTCCCCTTCGACTTTATCCGTGGCGATATCTTGCAGAATTAATTCATCAAAACAGTCTTGAATTAACATCGAGTAAGCGCAGGCCATCCCCACCTGACCAACACCGATAATTACCCCCTTGCGAGGACGCAGCGGCGCGGGTTTTTCAGCGTAGGGATTGGGAGTAAATATTTTATCTAGCATAGATTTTTGCAGTTACTGGCTCGGTAAGCTCATTTTAAGGGGAAAAGGTTAATATCAGGTAAAAGGAGACTATCAAGAGATTTTGAGGCCATTATCGGCAATTTTTTTCTGGTAATTGGTCGGACAAATTTCTTGTCTTTATTCCCTGACCCCTAGTTTAAGAGAATTGAGGGCTGCTGACAGCTTCAGGCTATATCCTAAAATTAGGGATAAAGTGACAGTAGGAGGCGAACCGATGATCTATCACATCACCACAGAAAGAGGTTGGCAAATAGCTCGTGAAATGGGGGAATATCGGGCGTATTCCCTAAAAAATGAGGGATTTATCCATTGCTCCACCTTAGAACAAATTCCGAAAGTTGTGGCCGCTTTTTATCAAAATCAGCCAGATTTGCTGGTTTTAGCCATTTCTCTCGAACAATTGCAGTCCCCGGTCAAATGGGAGCAGCCCCAGCATCCTAACCCAGAAAATGCCACTTCAGAGCTAGAAAAAGAGACCTTTCCCCATATTTACGGTGCTATCAACCTAGAATCGGTGGTTTTTGTCAAACCCTTACAGGATTTGATCAATTCCTAGAACTAAATCATCTAACTCTTGGTAATCGGGGAGAGTAGTATCGATGCTCAACCCGCGCCGAATCACGAGGCGATCCCACTGTGGCCGCGATAATAGCTCGCTAAAGTATCGCGCCTTGAAAATTAACAAATTTGCCTCTAGACCCGTCTTAATGCGCCCTAAATGGGGCAATCCGAGCAGATTTGCTGGGGTGAGGGTGACACTATTTACCCAGTCAGCGTAGGGTGTGTCGAGATGGGCAATCCGCACCGCTTGGGTAAAGACTTCTAAACCATCGTGATCCCCAAAACCATAAAAGGGATCGCGACAGTTATCACTGGCAAAAGCCACCGGAATTCCCGCTTTTTTCATCTCTTTTACCTTAGTTGTCCCGCGCCAAAAAGGGGTTTTTTCCTCTTGACGATCCTGTAGGTAGAGATTGCACATCGGCAAGCTAACGATAGCAATGCCCGCATTTTTGACTAAATTTAGGGTTTCTTGGATTATTTCAGGGGATTGTACCGCTAAACTGCAACAGTGACCACAGATGATTTGTCCGTCAAATTGCTCTTTAATAGCAGTACGCGCGATCGCTGCTAAACAGGTAGAATCGGGGTCGCCGTTTTCATCCAGATGAAAATCGAGATTTAAACCCCTTTCTTGGGCTAATTTGAAGGTAATATCAATTTGTGCCTGTAAATCGGGATTTGTGTAGGCTACTCCCCCTAATATGCCCCCAAATTCGGCTATTTTATCGGCTAAGGCCGCTCCCTCGGAGGTTTGATAATAGTCAAGGGAAACTAGAGAAACCGCTTGCAGGGTGATTTTACCGGCCCATTGTCGTTGCAATTCTGCCAAAGCGGTTAAGCTAATCTGTGCCTGTTGACCAAAAGAGTCGATATGGGTGCGAATAGCGGCGGTTCCGTGGGCATAACTGCATTTAACGCCAAATTCCATGCGACGATACACATCCTCTAAGCGCCACTCCCGTCGGGAATCCTCTAGGGCCATTTTTAAGGCGTTGTCAAAAGTGCCATCACGGTTAGGACAACGATGCCAACTATGACCTTTATCGAGATGGGTGTGCATATCGATAAAGCAAGGAAAAACAATCTTTTTTTTGAGGTCGATAACGGGAATATTATCTTCGGGGGGGATGGTTGAGGTGATGCGATTAATGTTACCGTCATTAATTTCCAGATTAACTAAGGTTAATCCCTCGGCGGTTTGGGGAGAGAAACTCTCATTTTCTAGGAGGGAAACGGGAATATGGGCATTTTTGAGCCAGTAGCGCTCGCTTGAGGGAATCATTGCAATTTTTGGGTCTGAAACCCCGTCGTAAAACGACGGCTTGACAATAGATTTTCTGCAAAAATCAAAAATCTGACCTTAGGTGAGGAAACAGGAGATAGGAGACAGGAGGAGAAAAAAGACAAGAGACAAGCATACTATCCATAAAACCTAAGATTATATCAAATTTATCTGAGGTTTTGGATATTTTGACCTGATAGCGGCTCGAGAACTTACTTTTGCCGCAGGTCTCATGAAACAGAAACCCAAATCGTGCCTATGCCGCTACCCGCTCGGGTCGGGACTCCCGCAGGTTCATTGACACCCTACTCTCCCAATCCCAATTCCCCCAATAACTGAAGGACAGTTTTTCCAGTTACAGGATCTCGCCAATCGGGGGCAATTTCTGCCAGGGGAAGCAGTACAAAGGCCCGTTCTCGGCAGCGGGGATGGGGTATCTGTAATTCGGGCGTTTCTAAGATCAGGTCATCATAAAATATTAAGTCTAAATCGAGGGTACGCGGTCCCCATCTTTCCCGTCGAACTCTCCCGAATAACTGCTCGATTTCTAATAATTTATCCAGTAAATCTAGGGGCGATAAATCCACTTGCACAATGGCGCAACCGTTGAGATAATCGGGCTGAGGCGGCCCGACGGCCGCGGTTTGATACCATTGGGAATAAGCTTCTAGTTTAATTCCTTTGACTCGCTCTAATTCCCCTAAAGCTTGCCCTAAAATTGTCGCTGAATCTCCTAAATTACTGCCCAGAGCGATCGCTGCCCGCTTCATCCACATCCTTCCTCAACAATAATCTCGGCTAATTCCCCCGTCGCCCCCAAAGATTTACCTAAAAATATATTGACATTTGGATGCTTTTGTGATAGTTCAAAAACTTGGGCTTCGATCGCGGCCGTAATTCCACCGGCAAAGAGGAAATAGGGCAGTATAGGGATTGTTTGGCTACCTTGAGCGATTAAAATCTCGATTTGTCGGGATAAACTCGGTTCTATCGACCAATAAGCTGTAATTGCCCCAAAAAACGCCGCTAGGTTTTCCACCTCCCGATTACCGCCAGGGCGACGACTACCGTGGGACAGTAAAATGGGTTTTTGCGGGCTTAAATCAGCCAATTGTCGGGATAACAGCGATTTTATGCCCTGATAACTGCCTAAATGGGGCTTTAACTCTAGCTCAATCGGCGATCGCACTTTGGCCACGGCTGCGGGAATATCTTCTTTAACGTGAACCCCCGACAGGAGAAACAGGGGGATAATCTGCAACCGGTTACATCCTTGGCTTTGCGCTTGTTGGGCAAAAGCTTCTATTTGTTGATGGAGAGGTGTTATCGCTAATTCTAGGGCGGCAGTCCCTACTAATACCCGATTATCTGCTTCTAGAACCGCTATAGATCGGCTAAACTCCGATTTACTCGCCAATCTTTCGGCGGGTTGACTAATTTTTTCTTGAACTAAGGCTGCTAATCGTGTCACCGCCAGGGCTGGACGCGGATCGCGACTACCGTGGAAAACCAATAAGTAGGCTGAGGAGGTCTTCAAAGAAATCTTGCCAAAATAGTTTAGCTTTTAGCCTAATATATTTTGTCTCCCTTTAGGCATAAATGCCCTTGATATTCTCCATTTAGCCTATCTGGATTGGCAAGCAGAAAGGCCCCCACTAGCCTAGGGCTGATTCATTCTCCGAATCTAATTCTTTTTTTTGCTACCCTTAATCGCTTATGAGGTAAGCTAGGGAGCAGGGAAGTACAGGTTTTTGCTCTCATAGTAGGTTGATTCATGAATCAACCTACAAAGCACGACGTTTTGAAAAATTTTCAGATATGTATTTCCGAGAAATCGACTAAAAACGTTGCCAGATAAGGATTTGAGAGAATGACATTTCAGAGAATGAAACGACCCTACCCACTAGCCCCAAGCACTACCATTTTACGCGATGTGAAGTGTGAGCAAATCAACCCACATCTTATCCAACAAGGTTTTTAGATTTATTCAGCAAATCCTATCTAATTAATAGTTTTGTTCTCATCATCATAAAAAGTAAATAAAGTTGAAGTTAGTCAAGTTTAACTAACGTAATTCATCTGCTAATATTTATCTTTATTTACTGATCAAGAAATTGTCATTAGAACCTTAAAATCAAGTCAGGTTAGCGGCAGCTGTCCGCCGACTATTTTACGCTTCTTTTTTAAAAAGACAGCGACAACCTTTGATCCTAACCCATCGATCGAAAAACTACTATTCGGTCCACTGGTAACAACAAGGTGAACGGTTACAGAACTTAACGGCCTATGATTAAAGAGACGAGGAATCAGAACCCTAAAAAAATCCTCGCCCCGCCATTGCCTTGATTCTCCCTCATTATTATGGGACTTTTTGCCCGTTACCAAAACCTCCGTCAGTGGTTCAAATCCCAACACTTCGGACGTAGCGCGACCGATAGTCGCTATGCTTTACTGGTCGCCTGTTTAATCGGAATTCTCTCCGCCCTTGCCGCTATTATCCTGAAATTGGGCATCGGTTGGTTAGGTGGTTGGCGGGTGCATCTAGTAGCCAATTCCTCTCCTTTCCTAGTTTTGCCCCTCGGCGGTTTTCTGCTTGGTTACAGCGCCGGCTGGATTGTCGAACACTTCTCCCCCGCAGCCGCCGGGGGGGGTATTCCCCAAGTAAAAGCAGCCCTAGCTAAATACCCTTTGCCCCTGTCTTGGCGCGTCGCCCTCGTAAAAATGATCGGGGCGATCCTGATCCTTGGCGGTGGTTTAACCCTTGGTCGTCGGGCCCCCACGGTACACATCGGGGCAGCCCTAGCGGCCCAATTAAGCGTCTGGCTGCCCACCAGTCCCGATCACCGTCGTCAGATGATCGCAGCCGGGGCGGCTGCGGGGTTAGCGGCCGGTTTTACTACTCCCATCGCCGGGGTCCTCTTTGTGATCGAGGAATTAATGCGCGATGTCTCCAGTATGACCCTAGAAACGGCGATCGTGGCTTCCTTTACCGGGGCCGTGGTTTCGATGATGCTGCAGAATACCCCCTCGATCATCACTGAATATGCCAATATTAGCTTCTCTGCCCAAGAAATACCCATTTATTGCCTTTTGGGGGTTTTAGCGGGCTTATTGGGGGCTTTATTCAATCAAGGCATCCTTTTTTGTAGTCAGCTGCAGCGGCGTTGGCGGTTATCTTTAGCTTGGCGCATCGGTCTGGTCAGTTGCTTATCGGGAACGGTGGTGGCTTTTTTACCCGACTTTTTTCGAGATAATACCGGTTTACGCGAATTTTTGCTGGCAGGGGAATTAAGTTGGCAGAATACCGCCCTCGCTTTTGTGGTCTATTTTTTCCTGACGATGATCTCCTATAGTTCCGGCGCCCCTGGAGGACTCCTCGCCCCCGCTTTGGTGTTGGGATCCTGTTTGGGGTTTCTGGTGGGGGGAATCGAGACGAAAATGATGGGTTTCGGCAGCGAACCTAGTTATACTTTAGCCGGTATGGGGGCTTTTTTTACGGGAGTAGTCAGGGTTCCGGTAACGGCGATCGTGATTGTCTTTGAACTGCATCGCAATTTTAATATTGTGCTGCCCCTGATGTTGACCTGTGCCGTTTCTTATATCACTGCCGAAAGCATTCACCCCGGTTCCCTCTATCAGCATTTACTTTCCGCTAGTGGTATTATTCTCAACGAAGAAACCCCTTCTAATGATGTGTTGGCCCATCTGTCGGCTATAGATGTGATGCAATCGCAGGTGGAAATTCTGGCGGCAGATTTACCCCTGGGGGAAGTGGTGAAAATTATGTCCCGTTCCCATCATCGCGGTTTTCCCGTGGTGGATCAGGGGCGACTATTGGGGATTTTTACCCAAAGTGATCTGGATAAATGGCGATCGAAAAACAATCAAACAGTCCTACGAGAGATGATGACTCCCAATCCGATTACTGTGGCCCCCCAGGCAGCTTTAAGCGATGTTTTATTTCTCTTAAATCGCTATCAGCTTTCCCGTTTACCCGTTACCGATGGTCAAAAACTGGTGGGGATTATCACCCGTACCGATATTATCCGGGTGGAAGCCGATCAATTGGGGGGAGTTTGTCAACTGCCCCAACGCAGTACCCCTTCCTATGTGGTTTATCAAACTCGTTCCCCAGCCGTGGGAACGGGCCGGATTTTGTTACCCATTGCCAATCCCGACACCGCTACCGCTTTGTTTAAAATTGCCGCCGCTGTCGCCCGTCAACGCAATTATGAGATAGATTGTCTCTATATGATTACTGTGCCTCGTCTTAGTTCTCCGGCGGAAGTCAGGGTAGATACGCGGGAAGGACGCAAATTACTTCATCGTCTGGAAAGATTAGCCCGACAGCAGAATATCTCTGTTCATACACAAATTTCCGTTGTTCAGGATATCGCCGACGGGATTTTGGCCACGATTGGCGAACGACACAGCAATTTATTAATTATGGGTTGGACGGGGGAAAAATCCACCACTGGGGCGATTTTTGGGTTTTTAGTCGATACTCTGATTGCTCAAGCTCCCTGTGAAACCATCTTGGTAAAATTGGGGACAAAGGATTGTTTTCCCAACGATCTTAATCGGGAAAGGATTTGGCTGATTCCCACCGCCGGCGGTCCCAATGCCCAACGCGCTTTAGCATTATTGCCTAGTTTGCTGTCTTTGTCCGAGTCTTCGGATTATCCCGAAATTTGGTTATGTAAAATCTATTCCCCGACGGAGTTACTCCCAGATCTGTCCACTTTGGAAGTTTTACAAGCATCTTTACAGAAAGCGATCGCACAGCCGATTGTACCTTTACCGATTCGTTCGGCTTCTGCTGCCGAGGCGGTCACTCATCTGGTAGGATCGGAGGATTGTTCTTTGGTGCTTTTGGGTGCATCTAGGGAAAGTTTGCTCAATCAGTTCTTAAATGGCAATATCCCCTCGACGATTGCCCGTGCCGTTAATTGCACTGTGATTCTCGTGCGAGGGGAATTATCAGATTAGGTTATTAGCTAGGCGGAAGCTAAAGTTAAACCGAAGGGTACGGTATTGTCAATTTTCGCCCCTTGACTTTCCTCTAGGGAATGGGGATAAAATGTTTCCCCGTCTAGTTGACCGTCGGAGTCATCCTCATCCCCATCGCTGATATAAAGGCGCTCACAGGGGATGTTATCGGAAAGGATGGCACTGGCCATCATACCCGTATGAATCTCTAAGAAAGCTTCCCCTAGGGTCTCAAATACTAAACGCTGCCCAGGGAAAACCACCCTTTCAAAATACCAGTTAGCAATATTGGTGATGCGAACAATTTGAATATGACTGGTCGCATTGACATAGCAACAAAGAATACTATTTTTCTTGCCGTTGGGGAGGGGATCGAGAATCTGTGCCATAGCAATTGGGGTGATCTTAAAGTGGGTTTGTCATCGCTCCTTCACCCTAACATCCTTTGATCCCCGATAGTTGTAAAGATGATTACAATACTCTGATAAAAATCTACCGATCGCTTTTTCTGGTGATAGAAAGCGGTTTTTATTAAAAAATCATTAAATTTAACTAATGCCTAGTTTTATCTATTTGTCAAGGGGGTAACTGCGTTTTTTTGCTGTTTTTCTTGATTTTCTGCCCAGCTATTTATCGCTGAATTTTATTGACGGTTTCAGGATTATAGAAACCGAGGTAATTTTTGTCAAGTTAGCCATCAGCTTTTTAGCCATCAGCCGTCAGACTTCGGACGTTCGGCGAGCTTTTGTCGAGCGGACGGTGAGCCTGTGGACGGTGAGCTTGTCGAATCCGTCGAACCGCCGCGTGAGCTTTTGTCGAACGCTTTTTTCTCCCCTGCTCGCTGCTCCCTTCTCCCCACTCTGCAATAACTACTCGCAGCCAGAAATCCCTTATCCCCTATCATACCTTGTGCTTTTTGTCAAAAAAACTTTTTTTTTGCAATAAAACTACACAAAAAAAAGATCATCGTTGTGGGTGAAATTGACTGATTTACCCGTCTTAATTAGGATCACCTTCTAGGTGTGGCAAGGGTTTCAACCGTTGCTGCCCAAAAAAGCACAGAAAAACCCATTATGAAATTCAGTAAAATCGCTGTAACCATTGTAACATCGTTGTTAAATAAAAATCTTTCTCAATTAATTCTTAAGAATTTATAAATATTGCGAAATGTTAATTTAAATATTCTCAAGTTTGTGGAGTCAATCAATAATTTTTGCTTATCTTTGTCGGAAAATAGGACTCCTGCAAAAATCCAACATCTACCATGGGGTTAGAAGTCAGGATTCAGGAGTTAGGAGTCAGGAGTTAGGAGTCAGGATTCAGGAGTTAGGAGTCAGGAGTCAGGAGTCAGGATTCAGGATTCAGGAGATTATTTTTATTTATTCTTCCCACACCCTACACCCCACACCCTACACCCCACACCCTACACCCCACACCCTACACCCCACACCCTACACCCTACACCCTACACCCCACACCCCTCTCCCCTCTCCCCACACCCCACACCCCACTTCCCATAGACCAATTTAGATGTGCGGACAGCTTAAACGTGATAGTTTAGATCCGATCGGTAATGTGACGTTGGGACAATAATGACCAGAGTAAATCCGAAGTTAATTATTCATGGGGGAGCGAGTTCCCTAGAGGACAAAGGTGGTTTAGAATCAGTCCGCGATTCTCTCCGGGGGATTGTTAAGAATATTTACAATCTCCTTGACAATGGTGCTAGTGCTGTGGAAGCGGTGACAAAAGGATGTATGTTACTGGAGGATGAACCGCGATTTAATGCCGGGACCGGTTCAGTGGTGCAATCGGACGGTCAGGTGCGAATGAGTGCAGCCTTGATGGATGGTCGTCACCAGCGTTTAAGCGGTGTCATTAACGTCTCGCGGGTACAGAATCCCATTAGCCTCGCCCAATTTCTCCAAAGTCAAGAGGATCGCATTCTCTCGGAAATTGGGGCCGCGGATCTGGCCAGAGAATTACAAATTCCCCTCTATGATCCCCTCACCGATTATCGGATTCAAGAATGGATGGAGGAAAGAAAGACGAATTTTAATCGCAAAATGGCCCGTTTATTCGCCGATTCGTCAGCACAACGGGGAACTATCGGGGTAGTGGCCCTTGATCAACAAGGAGACATCGCCGCCGGAACTTCTACCGGAGGGAAGGGATTAGAAAGAATCGGTCGCGTTAGTGACAGTGCCATGCCGGCCGGCAATTATGCGAATCCATGGGCGGGAGTAAGCTGTACGGGGGTCGGGGAAGATATTATCGATGAGTGTTTAGCCGCTAAGGTGGTCATTCGCGTCACCGATGGTTTTTCCCTCGCCGCTGCCGTGGAGAAATCCATGCGCGAATCCCAAACTAATGGTCGGGATCTGGGCATGATTTCCCTTGATCGTCAGGGGAATATTGTTTGGGGGAAAACGGCGGAAATTCTCTTGGCTGCCTATCACGACGGTCAGGCGATCGGTGATACCCTAGAATGGCACGGTGAAAATGTCGGTTTAATCGGTCATGTAGCCGTCGGATAGTGGAACAAACCGCGATCGAGCCTAGTCTTTTCGGTTAATCTGTACAAGATACTTCTTCTCGAAAAATCTCCGTGTGGCAATATATTATTCCTATTTTTGACCCCGATGTGAAAAACTGGTCAGCCGAAGCGCGATTATTGCGCTGGATGACTTTTTTGTGGCTGTCAGTCGGGTTAGTCGTGCTTTTTTCGGCTTCCTACGCTCTGGCTGACAGTCGCTTTGATAACGGACTATACTATTTTATCCGCCAATTAATCTGGCTTTGGATTGGCTTAATTGGCTTTAATTTCCTGGTGCGATTGCCGATCGAGAATCTGCTCAAAATCGCACCCTGGATGATTTTATTAGTTTTAGGATTAATTTTGATCACTCTCATCCCTGGTTTGGGAGCGAATATCAACGGAGCCACCCGTTGGATTAAAATCGGGCCGATTCTCTTGCAACCGTCGGAATTTATGAAACCGTTTCTCGTCCTGCAAGGGGCGGCGGTTTTCGGTGGTTGGCCGCGTTTAAATGTCAATCAACGGTTAACTTGGATCGCTATTTTCGGGCTAATTCTAGCGGGCATCCTCTTACAACCTAACTTGAGTACCACTGCTCTGTGTGGTATAACTCTCTGGCTGATCGCTCTTGCCTCTGGTCTGCCTTTATCCTACATGACCAGCAGCGCTTTACTGGGTGTAACTATGGCCGTGGTTAGTGTTACTTTCCGCGAATACCAGAGAAAACGGATTTTATCTTTCTTAGACCCCTGGCAGGATCCCCGGGGTGATGGTTATCAATTAGTGCAGAGTTTACTGGCG
The DNA here is from genome assembly GCF_027531715.1 of Microcystis sp. LE19-8.1F. Taxonomy (NCBI): domain Bacteria; kingdom Bacillati; phylum Cyanobacteriota; class Cyanophyceae; order Chroococcales; family Microcystaceae; genus Microcystis; species Microcystis sp. LE19-8.1F. Next base: position 14,740 of record NZ_JAPZSO010000164.1, read on the forward strand.
ATCGGTTCTGGCGGAACCACCGGCAGCGGTTACGGTTTATCCCAACAAAAATTATTTTATCTACCCTTCCCGGATACGGATTTTATTTTCGCTGTCTTTGGCGAGGAATTTGGTTTTATTGGCGGTATTTTACTGTTAATCATGCTATTTATCTACGCTACTCTCGCTCTGATTGTGGCGGTTAAATGTCGTCATCGCATCAAAAAATTAGTGGCGATCGGGGCGATGGTAATTTTAATCGGTCAATCCCTGTTAAATATCGGTGTGGCCACTGGTTCTTTACCCACTACCGGCTTACCTTTCCCTCTCTTTAGTTATGGCGGCAGTTCCAGTTTAGCTAGTCTCTTTTTAGCAGCCCTCTTAATCCGGGTGGCTAGGGAAGAAAATGACCCCGATCTAGTTCCCACTAGCAGAAAAAGTCCTCAGAAAACTGTCTCTTTGAAGTCTCCATCTTTTTCAAAAGATGGATTCTAATCGTTGAATCTCTGCACAATGAATTGACGCTTTTGCTTAGGTAATTAAAGAAAAATGGGATAAGTCCCGTTAATCGGGGGGCGTGGCAGCATCGGAGCTTACTGCTATAATTGCTTACGGACAAAGATAATAAACAAAATTTATGGGCGACTTTTTTGATAACGTGAGCCGTTACCCCCGCTATCTGATTAGCTTTAGTTTAGGGATTTTCTTCGCCTTTTTCGGCTGGTTAGCCCCTTTATTAAAAAATCCCCTCACAGCGATCGCACTTGTGGGCTTTCTGGGGGGAACTTTCGCCTTTCTTTATTTCACCCTCAAAGCCATGCTCGGATTAGCTTGATACAATGGTAAGGGTTTCGCTGTTTTTAGGGGACAAAAATTATGGCTAACGACCGTCGAGTATCTCGCGTGTCCTCGCTAATTAAGCGCGAGGTCAGCCAAATGTTATTAATGGAAATTAAAGATGATCGCGTCGGTGCTGGTATGGTTAGCGTTACCGATGTGGATCTCTCCCACGACCTGCAACACGCTAGAATTTTTGTGTCTATCTACGGCAACAAAGATGCAAAGGCCGAAACTATGGCCGGGTTAAAAGCGGCCGCGGGATTCGTCCGGCGTGAACTGGGTCAACGCATCCGTCTCAGACGTACCCCCGAAGTGGTCTTCCTAGAAGATTCTTCCCTCGAACGCGGCGATCGAATGTTACACCTTCTTGATCATATTAAAAGCGATCGACCCCCAGAAGATGACGATTCCGCTATCAGTGACCAGTGAACAGTAGAGGATAACTAAATTTAGGCAAAACTGGCAACTTAAAACTTAAACCTGATAAATTTCCAGAAACTAAAACCTAATTGGTTAGGCTAAAATCTCTGATGTGCTTAGTTTCTAACTTTCTTTTTAGCTAGGAGAATTGCCAGATTCTGCCTTTTGCCTCTTGTCTGTTGCCTCTTGCCTTCAGAAACTGATAACTGATAACTGATAACTGATAACTGATAACTGAATAGTGAGCGATCGCATTTTATCCCTAAAAGAACGTATTGGTCAGATGATAGTAGTCCGCGCTTCCGGCTATCTCTTTGACCAACAAATCCGCTATCCTGCTTGGGAACCCGTCAACGCCACCCTGAAACATTGGTTAGAAACCCTCCACCTCGGTGGGGTGATTCTATTAGGAGGCAGCGCCGCCGAAATCGCTTTCCGCAGCCAACAATTACAAAGTTGGTCCAGCGATAATCCTCTCCTCATCGCCGCCGATATCGAGGAGGGGGTCGGCCAAAGGTTTTCCGGCGCCACTTGGTTTCCCCCCCCAATGGCTTTAGGAAAAATAGCCGAAAAAAGCTTGACAAAAGCCACAGAATATGCTAGGGAAATGGGAGCAATTACCGCTAAGGAGGCCCTAGCGATCGGGATTAACTGGATTTTAGCCCCAATTGTCGATGTGAACAATAATCCCGACAATCCCGTTATCAATATTCGTTCCTTCGCTGAAACTCCCGAAATCGTCGCTAATCTAGCTCAAGCTTTTATTTTAGGGGCCGATTCCTATCCAGTTTTGACCACGGCCAAACATTTTCCCGGCCACGGTGACACCAGCAATGACTCCCATCTTGATCTTCCTATCATCAACCACGATCATCATCGCCTAGAAGCGATCGAATTGCCGCCCTTTCAAGCGGCGATCGAGTCGGGGGTTGATAGTATTATGTCAGGCCATCTGTTAATTCCCGCTTGGGATGCCGAGTTTCCCGCCACTCTTTCCTCGAAAATTCTCGGGGAAAAACTGCGCCAAAATCTCGGTTTTCAGGGTTTAATCGTCACCGATGCCCTGATTATGGGAGGAGTGACCAAAATTGCCAGCGCTGCCGCCCTAGCAGTGAGGGCGGTACAGGCGGGGGCCGATATACTGTTAATGCCTCCCGATCCGATCGAAGCGATCGAAGCGGTGTATAGTGCCGTGCAAGCGGGTACAATTAGCGAAGCCAGAATTAATGATTCTTGGCAGCGTATTCAACGAGCAAAAGAGAAATTAGGGCAAAGACAGCCATCCTTAGAATCCTTAAGCAGTTTAGCGGCACCGCAAGCTCTAGAGATTGTCAGGGATATTTTAAAAGATTCCCAAACAGTTAGCGCTAATTTACCGATTAAAGCCACTCAAGGCCGCAATTTAATCATTATCGATGATTTACTCAACTGTGACTTTCTTGATCGCTCTTGTCCGGCGGTGACAATTCCCCGACAATGGGGTTATCAAACGCAAATAATCGACCGTAGCACCTTTAATCAGTCCCTCGTCTCCCCAGAAACGACTCTCCTACAAGTATTTATCCGTGGTAATCCTTTTCGGGGTAGTGCCGGATTAGGGGAGGAAACAAAAGCTATCTATCAAGCTTTGCTGAAAACTGGACAAATTCAAGCATTGATTATTTATGGTAGTCCCTACGTTTTCCAGTGGTTTCGTCAACAAAGCGGAGAAATTCCCTATCTTTTCAGCTACGGACAACAACCAAGCGCCCAAAAAATCGCCCTAGAAACTATTTTTGAGGGGCCCACTAGCGGCGAAAATCAGACCGATACTTTCGTTTAAGGGCAAAAATTGCCTAGTAACCATTGGGCAATGCGATCGGATGCACCGGCCGATCCCATTCTCTGACGACCATTAACGGCGATTTCTTGCCACTTTGGGGGATTTTGTAATAAATATTCTAACTTGTCTGGCACTGACTCGGCACTATCGCCCAAGAGAATTGAACAGCCTAATAAACGCTGTTGCAGTTTGGCAAAATGGCGAGTAAACTGTGGTCCAGATCCCGCAATTGTGATCGCCGGTTTACCCAAACCGACGAACTGTTCCGTGGCAGTTCCCGCCATGGCGATCGCTAAATGGCAACGGCCTAAATATTCGGCGTAATCCCTTTGAGAAATAGTTATAAATACTTCTTGACAAATAAACTTATTTATGCTTTGTTCTCGCCAACCCTGGGAAGTTAAAGCAGCCGTAAAAGATTCCGGGGGGAGAGAAGGAGCGATCGCTGCCAAAAATTCCAGCTTGTAATCGGGAAAACGGCCGATCATGGCCGCCACAGCTGCGAGAATTTGCTGCCAATTGTGGAGAGATTCGGGAAAGCGCGAACCGGGTAGTAGCAGAATATTTAGGCAATCTTGGGGAAAATCGCCCGTTATCGAGGGTAAAAGGTCATCCATCATCGGATTACCCCCATCGACAACAGCAATTGACCACTGTTGTAAAATTTTGCTAGTTAAACTATCCCGGGGAAAAACCCCCCGACAGCGAGGATGAGCCATTAACCAGCGTTCCCAGGGATAATAATAGGAACCCCAGAGGCGATCGATCATCGAGCTACTATCTAACCATCCCTGCTCATCCCGGAGATAGTATTCTGATTTAGCCGTTCCCACAAAAGCATAATCTGTCCCGCTCAACCAAGCAAGGGCAAGGGGTAAGATATCTCCCACCGCGACAATTTTTCCCCTTTCTTGGCCCCAATTTCTGACCAGACGGTATTGACGGGAGGTTAATCCCAATAATCCCTCCCGCAGATCTCGCCATAATTGTTTGGGATCGCTAGTGATAAAACCCCCAGAGGGCATTTTTTGACCTCGATCGAGAAGGGGAATCCCCAGACGAGTATAAGCATAACCGTTACCCACTAGGGGTAAAGCAGTAATATCCGGACAGTGGGGAGATGATTGCAGTCTTTTGATAATCCGGATCGCGATCTCATCTTCACCGTGGCCATTACTCAAAAATAATAATTTCACTGTTTTTCTTAACTTCTGGCTTAAAGTCCTAAACTTCGGTTGTTTTATTCCCTTCGACCCTAGACAATGCTGATGGTTAGGGAACAATCAATTTTATAAAAGCAGTTAACCAACTCCCATTTAGTCTAATCTACCGGAAGGTTTCGCCGATCGCTTATTTCTGTCCTGATAGCGACCATTTGACCAAAGGCAAGACTAAAAGATAAGAGATTAGTTTAACTGCTTTTATTTTTATCGATCATAAAGACCAAATTTGGACCCCCAGAGCCAAGGATGTCAGAAAGCTGCTCTGATCGCTAAGTAGCTGGTTATAATTAAATTAAAAATGGATTTTAGGTTCGATCCCCCCTGCCCCCCTTGATAAGGGGGGTGCCGATCCCCCCTTAGTCCCCCCTTGATAAGGGGGGCATCTGATAACTTTTAACGCCTACCTACTCATATTAAAATCAGTGATTAATTGGCATCCTAGCGGAAAAAATGATTATCGACTTACCCGATCGAGAAGCTACTGTCAATTTAGGGGAAAAACTGGGGCAAACCTTGGCCTCTGGCAGTGTAATTTTATTAAAAGGCGATTTGGGAGCGGGAAAAACCACCTTAGTACAGGGAATTGGCTTAGGATTGGGCATTCAAGAGCCTATAGCTAGTCCTACCTTCACCCTCGTTAACGAATATAACGAAGGCCGCCTTCCTTTGTATCATTTGGATTTGTATCGTTTGCAGGGTCAAGATATCGAGGCCCTGTACCTAGAAAATTATTGGCAGGGAATCGAGGTAGATTTAGGGATAGTGGCGATCGAATGGTCGGAACGTTTAACTTTTTTACCGGAAAATTATCTAGAGATTACTTTACTCGATCGAGGTGAGCAGGGACGACGAGCGCTGCTCAATTTTGTCGGTGGGGACGAAAAAAATAGCGACCCCGCAGGAATCGCTATCAGCACTTGACTTTTGAAGCAATCAAACTTTAGCGGTAACTTTCCACTTATTCTCTAACTCGTCTTTCTTCTAAAGTTTCTTCAAAGAAACTATTGTAGAGGAAACCCGCCGCCACGGCCCCAACAATGGGAGCAATCCAGAATAACCATAATTGACCAACGAGAGCCATATTACCGCATAAAAGAGCAACACCAGTACTACGAGCGGGGTTAACGGAGGTATTGGTCACGGGAATACTAATTAAGTGAATTAAGGTCAATCCTAAACCAATAGCGATGGGAGCAAAACCGGCCGGAGCGCGTCGATCGGTAGAGCCTAAAATGATGATTAAGAACATGAAGGTCAAGACCACTTCCGTGACCAAAGCGGCGAATAAACTGTAACCACCGGGAGAATGTTCTCCGAAACCATTGGTGGCCAGAGGGTTACTGCCTCCCAGAGCGAAACTGGGTTGACCACTGGCAATAATGTAGATAATTACTGCCGCTAAAATCGCCCCTAAAACTTGAGCGATGATGTAGGGAAGTAGTTCCGAACCGGGGAAGCGTTTACCTGCCCAGAGACCGAAGGAAACGGCGGGATTAAAATGTCCCCCCGAAATATGCCCTAAAGCGTAGGCAAGAGTGAGGACGGTTAAACCGAAGGCAAGGGACACACCCACAAAAGAAATCCCCAGATGGATATTAAAATCAGCACCATCTACGACACTCTTGGCTTTACCCACAAATACTGCCGCTAAAACGGCACTACCGCAACCACCGAGAACGAGCCAAAACGTCCCGATGAACTCTGCTAGATACTTTTTCATCTCTATATCAAGGTTGAATGATTTTGCTTTTAGGTTATCTCCCATCAAACCGGATTAAACTGTTATAGGATATTAAAAAATAGTTATTTTTTTATCTTCAATTTGCCGTTCTTATGGGGAAACTATCAGCTTTTTAGGGATATAATAGTAAAAAAATCGGGAATTTTTGATAATTTCACACTTTCTTTAGATTTATCTTCTATCTTGATGTCTGATGGATTTTGGCAGTGGTTGACCCTTTCCGCCGAGGGCTAATTATGAGATGAGCGATGCAGGAAGAAAAAGCGATATTTAATATCAACAATACTTTCTATAGACTGGAGAGTAAAATCGTCCGAGATTTAGGAGTTTTAGCGGCGGCAATTGCCCAAAAAGAGCGGGGCAGTTTGCGCGTTTTAGAAGTAATGAGCGGCTCTGGTGTGCGAGCGCTCAGGTATTGGTTAGAAAGTGGTGCGGATTGGCTGTGGGTTAATGATGGTAATCCAGAAATTAAGCCAACTTTAGCAGCTAATTTAGAGAATTTATTACAACAGAAAAAAGGCAAAATAACCTATAAATCTGCTCAAGAAGTTCTCCTAGAATGTTATCTTGAAAAAGACCATTACGATCTAGTTGATATTGATGCTTTTGGTTCTCCTGCATCTCTGTTTAGTGCCATTCCTTTAGCCACTAAAATCGGTGGTTTAATTTATCTAACTAATACCGATGGACGGACGCTGACGGGTCATAATCTAGAAAATAGTTTAGCTGATTATGGAGCATCTGCTCGCAATCATCCGGCTGCCCACGAACAGGGATTAAGATTAATTATCGCCGGTTTGCAATTAGAATCGGCCCGGTTAGGTTTAGGAATTACGCCGATTTTTTCCTTTTTTTTCGGTCAAAGTTATCGGGTGATGGTGCGGTTAACGGCTAATAGACAATTAAATAGTCATAACTACGGTTTTCTCGGTTATTGTCATAGCTGCGGGGAATATCAATCAGTGCCTTGGCCGAAGTTAGGCAAGATAGTTTGTTCTGGGGACGGGCAACCTTTAACCTTAACTGGACCCTTGTGGTTAGGCAGTTTACACGATCGCTTTTATCTAGAAAAAATGGCAGATTTAGCCGAGCAATGGCAGTGGAAAAAGGTAGTTAAATTGCTAGAAATAATGAGGGAAGAAAACGATTTTCCTCCCTACTTTTATAGCTTTCGGGAAATTGGGAGAAGGGGCAAATTAGATCTACCCAAAAGGGAAGATTTAATTGCAGCTCTCTTAAAACAAGGTTATCGAGCCGCTGCCACCCATATTAACCCGCAAGCGGTGAAAACTAACGCTTCTTTAGCCCAATGTATCGCAATACTCAAGGGCTAATTAGTTAATACCAATAACTAGAACTTTGTTGAGGTTCAGGGGCAAAAGCTAACCAGTAGGGGAATTGTAAAAGAGCGAAATTCAGTCGTTCTTCGGTATCATCGATGATAATGAGCGGTGAATACTTATCGTCGATTAAACGTTCCGCTTTTTGGATTAAAGCTTCGGGAGACTCAAAGAGAACGATGCCGCGGTCTGGTCCAAAATCGGCGCGGGAAATGCCGAGACAATCTTGGAGACCGCGCCGCCATTCGCCTAAACGTTCGGGACTATTCGCCAGAACGAGAGAACGGAAGCGATCGCCCTGTAATTCCGCCATAATCGAGATAATTGCCGAAGCCACCAGAATATTCTGGAGACGGCTGCCCATACCGCGAACAGTACCCCGTCCCCCCTGTTTAAAGAACCACTGTTGCACCCGTTCGGCGTGAATTGGTTCAAAAGTGCGCCGTAGTTGCCAAGGGGGACCGTAATAATCAGGACGACTGCGATAACGGTCTAAAAGAGCTTGGATGCGCTGATTTTGGTCAGAAAAGCCCTGTCTGGGGGGGGATTGTCCCACCGGTTCCGATTCATAACCCGAACGGTTAGAACGACGGGGTTCTTGCCAATTATCCCGGCCCTGGTTACTGGTACGGGGGGGACGGGGACTTTCTTCGCGATCATCCCGGCCTTGACTGCCACGGGATCGGCGCGGGTTTTCCTCCCGTTCGGTCCGCAGGGGAGGTTCCACGGGTCGGGGGGATTTTTCGGGGGTTTCAAAACGGGGTAATTCCAACTGTTCGGCAGCCGCGGCCAAATCCTGTAAACTGCCCACCAGATAGTCTTTAAATCCCTGAACCCGCACGGCTAGATCCTGGGAGACTCCGGCGAAATTACTCCGCATTTCCTGCCGAATGCGCTCACGACGGCGTTCTAACTGTTCGATCGCCAATTCTAAAGCCTGTTTGCGTTGTTCTAGGTCTTTTACGCCTTCCTTGAGCATTCTTTCGATTTGAGCTTTGATATCCCCGAGTTCCTCGGCGATCAAGCGTTCTTTTTCCGCTTTTAATGCCGAGATTTCTGCCGCTAGGCTCTGTTTTTGCCGTTCTAGAGCCTCGATTTCTGCTCGCAGGGGTTCCGCCTGCGCTGGGGGAACTAATTCGCCTTCGGGGGCGATTGCCGATGGCAGGGGATTCTCTACTGGGCGATCGTTCCAGAGATCATCAAAACTAAATTCTTCGACAGATTCATTGGGTAAGTCTGTCATTTTGTCAAGGGGTAAAACATTAAAATCTTCTGAATTCATCGGCTTTAGAAATGCAGAGCGAACAGAGGGCCAAGGCAGGCAATTAAGTAAGTGGTTCTGATTAATAGAAGATAGATTTTGCCTTTGATCCCCCCTTACCCCCTTATTAAGGGGGGTGCCGATAGGCGGGGGGATCTGACAATTTTTAACACCTACCTACTTAAGACGCTATTAATTGCCAGATTTTATTTTATCTCAATCTTAGTTCGCTTCTGAGTCGATCGCTTGCGATGCTGCTAAAGGATAGTATTTTTCCAGGCACAGTCTCAGGGTTGCGCTGTCAAAGATAATGGGCAAAAAATGAATGCTGTTAATTTCTTTGAAATAAAATAGGATCGGGACTTTATTCCAGAAAATCCGCCAATTTTGCCATTCTTGGTAGGGAAAGGAGCGAATTTGTTGCCCGGACAGATAGACATCTAAGGAGGTAGGGGTAAACTGGAGACGAATGCGGGTAGTCTGGAACATCAAGAATAGGCCTAACAGGGAGAAAATTATTCCGAGCCAGACCTGTAAAAAGAGCAATGGCAGCGATAAAATTACCAAAAACAGGGGAATTCGATAGTTAGGAGCCAGTTCGATCGTTCCTGTTACTTCTTGCGGGGAAATAGTTGTCATTGGTGTCCCTATCGGCGGTCAGCCAAAATATCTTCGCTTCTAGTTTATCGCATTGTTTTTCGATAGGCGATCGAGATAATCGAGACTCGATCGGCGATGATCTGGTGGTGTCATGGCATCGTAGAAGGAGACTTTACCCCCGTATGCACGCCGGAGATTAAAATCAGTTAAGACCTTAGATCGTTGATCGGCGAGGATCAATTCTTTATTTAAGAGGATTAAATCAGCAAAATGGGTGATAGATTCGCCTAAATCATGGTTAACCACCATGACAATTTTATTTTCTTGGGCTAACTCACCAAAGATATTAAAAAGAATCCCCTCGGTTTTTTGATCTACCCCAACGAAAGGTTCATCAAAACAGAAAATCTCCGCTTCTTGGGCCAAAGATCTGGCTAAAAAGACTCTTTGCTGTTGTCCCCCCGACAACTGACCGAGGGGACGATGGCGTAAATCAGCCATTTCCACCCTTTCTAGGGCATTTAAAGCCTGTTGACGACTAATATGGGAAAAAGGACGAAACCAACCCGTTTTTCTGACTCTCCCCATCATCACCACATCCCAAGCGGTGACGGGATAGGTCCAGTCGATTTGAGATCTTTGGGGAACATAAGCGACTTTATCCAGTTGTTGCTGTAGAGATTGCCCTTGATAGTTAACGCTTCCCTGTTGTACGGGAATTAATCCTAGCATGGCTTTGATCAGGGTACTTTTGCCCGCACCGTTGGGACCGATAATACCGGTTAATCGTCCTGGATAAATTTTCAGGGTGATATCCCGTAGGGCTTCCACGCCGCGATAATATACTCCTAGATGACTAACTGTAATTGTCCTTTGCATAGTTGTTATCCCGAGTCTCCATTTCTAGCATAGCTAAAAATGAGACAATTATGAAGCAACCATGAAAAGATTATGAAAGATAGCTAGGGTGAGATTAATCGCCACTCAGTAAAGCTTCCACGAATTCGTAACTGGAAAAAGGCCGCAGATCCTCGATTCCTTCCCCAGCGCCAACAAAGCGAATCGGTAGGTTAAGCTGACGCGCCACGGCAAGGGCAACACCCCCTTTAGCTGTACCATCGATTTTAGTCAGGATCACGCCGCTTAATTGGGCAGCTTCCGAGAAAACCTCTGCTTGTCGCAGCCCGTTTTGTCCTAAAGTGGCATCGAGAACTAGAAGGGATTCCACCACGGCACTCTCGGCTTTTTTGTCGATAATGCGGCGAATTTTGCTTAATTCTGCCATTAAGTTCTTTTTATTCTGCAATCTTCCCGCCGTATCCACTAAGAGTAATTCTACCTCCCTGGATTTAGCGGCTTCGATGCCATCGTACACCACGGCGGCCGGGTCGGTATTTTTGCCCGGGTTGGCAATTACTTCGACTTGCGATCGCTCTCCCCAAACTTTCACCTGTTCCACGGCAGCAGCGCGAAAGGTGTCGGCAGCGGCGATCATACAGCTATAGCCAGATTGTTTAGATAAATGGGCTAATTTGCCGATAGTCGTCGTTTTACCGACTCCGTTAACTCCTGTGAGCATCCAGATATTTAATTTACCTTTTTCTGGCTCAAAACCGGGGTTGCTATAATTTGCTAAAGGTGCATCTAAAATCTCGCGGATAATTTCTTTGAGATATTCGATCGCTTTTTCGGGGGGTAAAGATTCCTGTTTTAGCTTATTTTGGAGGGTAGTGATAATATAATCGGTGGCACCTACCCCCACATCAGCCTGAAGCAATAAAGCTTCGATTTCCTCCACCGCATCTTGATTGAGGGGTCCCTGACCGACCACGGCCTTAAGCTGATTGACCAAGCTGCGGCGCGTTTTGCCTAAACCCTGACGCAATTTTTTTAACCAGGTGATTTCTTCTTCCGAAACGTCCTCTGCTTGTCGTCCCTGATTGGCTAAAACTTTGGCCGACCAGATAAAATCCTCATCTGGTTCTGTGGGGGTTTCGATGGCGGTTTCTTTGAGAATTTCGAGGCGATCGGATTTTTTCAGCCATGCGGGGGTATTATACTCGGTTTCTTCTTCTTTAACTGGTTCTTCCTCTTGCGGAGGTTCTGTTTCAGCAATAGATGTTTCAGGGGTTTCGCTCACGACGGCCTCGGCCGTGGCTTTTTTCTCTTGAATATTTTTAAAGGCTTTTTTGGCCCAATCTAAATACTCTTCCTGACTGGTTGCCTCGCTAGTCGTCGGGGTTGCCTCGCTGGGGGTCTCCTCTACGGGTGCGGGGGGTGCTTGTTCTTGTTCGGGTTGGAGTTTCTGACGACGGAACCAGTTAAACATAGGAGAAACTAAACATAAAACTATTTATCTAGTTTATTTTAACCCTTGGCGTGAGCAATTTTGATAGTTAGATTTTTAATTATGGATTTCTCAGCATTTTTTGCCAGAGATTACGGGAAAAATATGATGCGAGTAACTCAATTGATAGCCTTGCTCAAGCATAACTTTATCTCTTTTTAGAGAAATGCTGTATCCTAGAAAATAGAATAGGAAGGAGATTCAAAAATGTTAAGCGCTACTGAAACTAAATATTATACTCCCGAAGAATATCTCGCCCTAGAGGAAACGTCCGAAGATAAACATGAATATCGTCAAGGAGAAATTATCCCAATGGTAGGAGCAACAACTAATCACAATCAGATTGCTGGAAACTTCTATCGAAGATTTCCTCTGACTATCAATAATCAAGATTATTATACATACATGGAAACGGTGCGTTTATGGCTGTCAGATTATAGTATTTACACCTATCCTGATGTGATGGTGATTCAAGGTCAACCTCTCTATCAAGGTAATAGTCAATCTAACGTGATCAATCCTTTAATTATTGTCGAAGTTCTCTCTAATTCCACCCAAGCTTATGATCGAGGGGATAAGTTTAAATTCTATCGTTCCTTGCCAACTTTTCAGGAATATATTCTGATTGAACAATCTAGTTATAGTGTGGAACGTTACTCTAAACAAAAGGATGATCAATGGTTAATTGATTTCGTCACGGGGGAAAATGCGGTTTTACAATTGGTGTCGGTAGATTGGCAGATTTCTTTTCAAGATTTATATCAAAGAGTAAATTTCGACCTAGCAGAAACCTAAAATTAAAAGAAAGGTGAAAAAGAAAGATTGCTAAAAATAAGCTGCCCGTGCATTTAAATTACTTGTTAAGATAAGGCAAGAGGCAAGAGTAAAATAAGTCCTAGCTTATTGCCTATCATCGCCCCTAACTAATTGAGCAGACAGGAAAAGATCGCTGTCAAGAAACTCATCATTTAATCAGCTTTTTAATAAATAGCTAATCTTTTTTGGTATAATAGACGGACTACTATATGTTAAATCTATGGAAGATCTAGATTTTTCCGATCAACTACAATGGACCGCAGAAGCCAAGGCAAAGCTGAAAAATATTCCCTATTTTGTTCGTTCCCAAGCGCGTCAAAGAATAGAAGAATTAGCTCGTCATGCCGGTTCCGATCGAGTTACCGTGGAAATGGTAGAACAGGCTAGAATAGAATTCGGACAGTAGATTTTTAGCCGCCAATTTGGGACATAGTACGGGTATAAATGCCACTTGATGTGCCGGAATCACGCAGTTTAAAGTTTATTTCTGCCTTCAGTTCTATTAATTCCCGCACTCTTTCCCTGATTTCTGCCGGCGAAATTCCCTGACGGAGGGCAGTTTTTAGGTCAATTTGTCCGGTTTCGTTGAGGAGACAGGGACGCAACCAACCATCGGCCGAGAGACGTAGGCGGTTACAGCGATCGCAAAAACACTCCGACATCTGACTGATAAAGCCGATTGTACCCTTAGCCCCCGGAATTTGAAAAACATCGGCCGGACCATTTCCCCGCACTTGACCCTCATTTAAGCCCCATTTTGCCCGAATTCGCCCCCTTAATTCCTCGTTCGCAATCCAAGCTTTTTCTTGAAATAAATCACCGTTACCGATGGGCATAAACTCGATAAAACGGACGTGCCAACGCTTATCGATGGTCAAAGCCGCTAAATCTTCCACTTCTGCCTCATTTATCCCCGGAATCACCACCACATTCAATTTTAAGGGGTCAAAACCCACCCTCTGGGCTGCTTGAATACCTGCCCAAGTTTTTTGCCAACGACTCCGGCCGCGATTACCGATAATTTTATCGAAAGTGTCGGGGTCGAGGGAGTCTAAACTGATATTAATCCGTCTTAGTCCGGCTTCATACAACATTTCGGCTAAATTGTCAAGTAAATAGCCGTTAGTGGTCAAGGCTAAATCGCTAGTAGCAGATAAAGAGGCGATATCGCGCACAATCTCCACTACTTCGGGATGTAAGAGAGGTTCCCCACCAGTAAGGCGAAATTTGCGGAAACCGAGGGGAATAAAGACATTTTTGACTAAAGTAAGAATTTCCTCCCGGGTGAGTAAGTCTTGCGGTCGAACAGATGCCAATTCTGCATCTTCAGGCAGACAATACTGACAGCGAAAGTTACAGCGATCGATTAAACTAATCCTGAGATAGTCAATTTGGTTCATGTTCACGGGGAAATACTGTTATAAAACTTCATGAATTTATCATAACAATTCCGGCTCGATCGATATCTAGACATCGGCTACATCTAGATTTTAGTCTATGATGACAATAGATTTGCTCAATGGCAAGAGCCAATAACGATTGGGAAATTTGATAATTTTTCTTGATTGTACTTAAGTAGGTAGGCGTTAAAAATTATCAGACACCCCCCTTATCAAGGGTAGGGTTGATTCATGAATCAACCCTACCTTATCAAGGGGGGCAGGGGGGATCGAACCTAAAATCGATTTTTAATTTAATTATAACCAACTACTTAACTAAAAAGGTCAGCTAACACCCAAAAGAAATATTAACCAATCCTCTAGATATGGACAAACAGGATACTATCTAAATTGAGCGAGCCAGTAATGCTATGATCAAAAATTAATTATCTTGAGATGGTAATTTGTGTGATCTTGCCTGTTTTGCTACCCATTGCCCAAACTCCCCCTAGTGTAGAAATAATTCGACCGGTGCAGGTGCGTCCTTTACCGAATCAACTAGATCAAGTTCCCGTTTTTAATAGCAATAGTCCCGAATTATTGCTAGGAGAAGGGATTTTACTTTCGACTTTTCCCCCCCAAGAGAAAAGTTTCCCCTCGGCCCATTTAAATTATGCTTTTCAGGGACGCTTTGATATTTTTGCCCACCATATAGCCAGGGGGAATTTTCCCGATAATTTACGCACCCTTTATCTGGGTATATTACTCCACAATCCCAGTCCTAATCCCGTGACCGTTAAAATTCTGCAAGGGGCCAGTTATTTGAGTCAACCGGATGCAGCTTTTATCGATTTACCTGCACAAGTGGAAAATAATCAGGGGACGGTTTTTGCCGGGCCGGGAAGTCGGGTAATGGGGGATATTTTAATGGGGCAGCGTCAGGATATTTTTCCCGATAGGATTATTATTCCGGCGGGGGAGAGTTTTATGGTCTTAAATGCGGCGATTCCCGTGCGCGATTTGACTCCCCCTTTAAACGGGAGATCCACTTATCTTCGTCTGGAAAGTGACGGTCTTCTCTACGCTGCTAGTTTAGCTCTTTATGCACCCCTAGATGAAAATGGACAGGAAAGACCACCAAATCTGACAGAGTGGCAAAATTTGCTAGAAAAAGGCGATTTATCGACTCCGCGCGATCAATCGCCCACTCCTCCCAATAGTCAAGGACAGATAATTTATGGACGGGTAGCGGGGGTGTCCCAAGGTTCAGCTTGGCCCGCCCGATTAGTCGATCGAGCTTCTTTATGGTTAAATATTCCTGATTCTGGTCAATCTATAGCCTATGGGATTAGCACCCTACCCGGGGGCAAACTGGGAACGGAACAAAATCAAAGTGCTAGTATGTTAGTTCGCTATCCCGATACGGCCTATCAAGCTCATGGTAATTACGGTGTGGAATATAGGTTAAGTTTACCTCTATTTAATGGAAGTGATGAGGCGAAAACAGTGACTATTTCGCTAGAAACACCGATTAAAGAGGATGTTATTGGGCAGGGTTTGCGTTTTCTCGATCCGGCTGCCCCACAAGTGTTTTTTCGGGGAACAGTAGCCGTCAATTATAGCGATGACCAGGGACAGGCACAAAGCAGATTTTTCCATCTCGTCCAAAGACGCGGACAAGAGGGGCAATCTTTAGTGACTCTGACTATTCCTCCCGGGGATTGGCATATAGTACAGGTAAATTTTTTATATCCACCAGATGCAACTCCTCCGCAAGTTTTAACGATTAAGACCGAGTAGAACAAGTTTAAAATTGGCCGTTAACGATCGCAATATTCCATTGACCGTCTTGGTTGGTTTCAAAGGCAATTTGGCGACCATCACCGCTAATGGTGGGATTACGGACGCTTCCCCGCAGGTTAGCGGTTAACAGGGTTGCACGGGACCGGGAACGATCATAAACCATGACATCACTTTTACCGCGTTCGCTGGAGATATAGGCAATTAAACGACCGTCAGCATTTAGAGATGGCTGATCTTGGCTAGAATCGCCACGATTTAGGTTAGGGAGATTAACTAAGCGCTTTTCTTGCAGATCGAATAAATATATACTACGACGACCGGAGCGATCGGAAGCGAAGGCTAAATAGCGACCATCAGCACTATAACTGGGAAATTGATCGGGAGCAAAACTATTTAAACCACCGGCGGGAACTTGAGGAGTGATCAAAAGAGGGGAATTACAGCCACTTATCCCCGATAACAGCCCAAAAGAGGCCAAAAACCGCCCCAGCCAGACAAAAAAATTTTTTTCTTTCATCTTGACTTTTGACCCAAAATGTGCTAATAACTTTCCTCCCTGCCGACGGTTTTGAGGGTAAGTAGTTGATTGCCTTGACTGAGACTATCGGCGATCGCTTCTCGAATCGGCAGGTCAATAGTGGTTTCAGCGAGGATTTCTTGGGCTTTTTGGCGCAAATCTGCCCCAGTATCGGCATCTACTTGGTCTAGATCGAGTAATTCCTGCGATAGCTGTTCGATCGAATTCGGGTTAGTCATAGCTCAGGCTCCCAACAAGCTTAATTACAATCCCATTGTAAAGAGGGTCTATCCCTAATTGGGGATTTTTTGGCTTTAATTCAGTATTGATACCAATCCAACTTTAAAAACCCAGTTATGAATTGTTTCCCACTTCCCCACTTCCCTCAAAAAAATTTTCCCAGAGGTGCTTGACATAACCCTAATGATGAAGTTACAATCAGAAATGTGGCAAAAATGGGATTGTAGTTCAATTGGTTAGAGCACCGCCCTGTCACGGCGGAAGTTGCGGGTTCGAGCCCCGTCAATCCCGTAAAAATCTAGATTAGAGTCGCCCATGACTCGTTATCCTGTGGGCAGTAGGACAAATAAACAGGATCCTACTGCCTAGATTTGTTCTAATTTACCGATAAACCAGCATTAGCTTGAATATAATCGGGTAATTCAATTTTTACCGGTTGTATCCGCCAGATTTCCTCGCAGTATTCCCGAATCGAGCGATCGCTAGAGAATTTTCCCATGCGGGCCACATTAAGAATTGCTAAACGACTCCAATGTTCTTGATCTTTATAGGCCCAACCGACTCCTTCCTGACAGTCGATATAGGATTGATAATCGGCCAGTAACATATAGGGATCATTGTAGATAAGATTATCCACAAGCGGGCGGAATAAACTACTATCACCCCGGCTAAAAAATCCCGAACCAATGAGGTCTAATACTGCCCGCAATTCTTCGTTATGGTAATAGTATTCTTGGGGATTATAACCGGCGGCTTTCTTAGCATAAACCTCCTCGGTTGTCAAGCCAAAAAGAAAGAAATTTTCCGCCCCCACCTCTTCACGAATTTCGATATTTGCCCCATCGAGAGTGCCGATAGTTAAGGACCCATTCATAGAGAATTTCATATTACCAGTTCCCGAAGCTTCTTTCCCGGCGGTGGAAATTTGTTCAGACAAGTCGGCAGCTGGATAAACCCGTTGACCGAAGGTGACATTATAATCAGGTAGGAAAACCACTTTTAAACGTCCTCCAATCGTCGGATCATTATCGATCACTTCTGCCACAGAATTAATCAATTTAATGATTAATTTTGCCATAAAATAACCCGGGGCTGCCTTCCCACCAAAAATAAAGGTACGGGGGGTAATATCGAGATTGGGGTTATTTTTGAGACGATGATAGAGAGTGACGATATGTAAAACGTTGAGATGTTGCCGTTTATATTCGTGAATGCGTTTTACCTGGACATCAAAGAGGGTACTAGGATCAACTTTAATACCAACTTTTTTATCGATATAATTGGCTAAATCTGCCTTAATATCGTATTTAATTCGTCGCCAAGAGTCCCGAAATCCCCCATCATCCACATAGTTTTCTAAACCGCGTAAATCCTCCAGATGCTTAATCCAATTTTCGCCGATTTTTTCGGTAATCGCAAAAGTCAAGCGGGGATTACTAGAAACCATCCAGCGCCGGGGAGTAACTCCATTGGTTTTGTTGCTAAACTTTTCGGGAAAGAGTTCATAGAAATCGCGCAGAACATCTTTTTTCAGTAATTCTGTATGGAGGGCTGCCACCCCATTAATTGCCTGGGAACCCACACAGGCGAGATGAGCCATACGGACGTATTTTTCGCCGCTTTCATCGATTATAGACAAACGGGACATTTTGCCGTCATCCTGGGGATAAATAATGCGAATTTTATCCAAGAAACGATAGTTAATTTCATAGATAATTTCCATTAATCGGGGGAAAAGACGACCAAAAATACTCAAAGGCCATTTTTCTAAAGCTTCTGGCAAAAGAGTATGATTAGTATAGGCGAAGGTATTTTGAGTAATAAACCAAGCTTTATCCCAATCGAAATGATGCACATCAATTAACAAGCGCATTAACTCAGCTACCCCGACGGAAGGGTGAGTATCATTCAATTGTACTGACCATTTTTGATGAAAATTATCGAGACTAGGGTTCTCATATAAGTGAATACGAATCAGATCCTGTAGGGAACAGGAAACAAAGAAATATTGCTGTTCTAAACGCAGTTCTTTGCCTTGAATTGGTTCATCGTTAGGATAGAGAACTTTACTGATATTTTCCGAGTGAACTTTATTATCCACCGCACCATAATAATCGCCGCGATTAAAGCGACCAAAATCAAAAGATTCACAAGCTTCTGATTTCCAGAGACGCATGGTATTAGCGGTGTTAACTCGATAGCCGAGAATTGGGGTATCGTAGGGAATTCCTTTGACTACATAATCGGGAATCCAACGACTGCGATAATTACCATTTTCGTCGGTATAGGATTCGGTATAACCGCCAAATTTTACCTCTACCGATGATTCCGGTCGGGCAATTTCCCAGGGATTTCCATACTGTAACCACTTATCGGTTATTTCTACCTGCCAACCGTCGTGGATTTCTTGATCAAAGATACCAAATTCGTAGCGAATACCGTAACCAATAGCTGGAATTTCTAGGGTAGAAAGGGAATCGAGATAACAGGCAGCTAAACGACCTAAACCACCATTTCCTAACCCCGGTTCTTCTTCTTGGGCAATTAATTCTTCTAGTTTTAATCCCGATTCGCTGACAGCTTTCTGGACCTGTTCGTAGATACCGAGATTAATTAAATTATTGGCCAAATGGGGACCGACTAAAAATTCTGCCGAGAGATAACAAACGGTTCTGACATCTTTTTTTAGATAGGTTTGTTGGGTGGTTAACCAACGCTGCAATAAACGATCGCGGATTGTATAGGCTAGGGCCATATAAAGATCGTTTTTGCTGGCTAATTCCGGTAATTTACCTTGAATATAGAGTAAATTATCCCTTAAAGCCCGTCGGATAGTTTCTGTGTCTAATCCTGTTCTGTCGTCTTCGATAATAATCGGACAAACAAAACTCGTGTCTGGAGATGTATCCATAGGAGTGTTTTTACTGAAGATTGGCTGCTCTTAGTTTAAGATAACCAGACCCAAAATTATATCAAGAAAAGCTTAAATCTTGACTAAGATTAAGGTATAGTAATAATAAAGTTAAGGTGATTAAATTTCAGTTACCGATAGGAAGTGAAAATAGGGGAAAGTCTGAGCAGTGCGTGCTTTTGTGACGGGTGGAGCGGGTTTTATCGGGGCGATAATCTTGGGAAAATCGCCCTCTATACCCCTTGATGGCGTGAAAATGTCAAAACAGTCCATATACTAAGATTACTCGAAGGCAGTTGGTTTCAAACCAATCGAGACATCACTTGTTAAGACTGAGTAGGAAAGGAAAAAGATAGTCTCAATTGTGCTGAGATGCTTAAGTAGTTAGGTGTTAAAAGTTGTCAGACACCCCCCTGATCAAGGTAGTAGGGTTGATTCATGAATCAACCCTACTATGAATCAACCCTAGGGGCAGGGGGGATCAGACGCAAAATCTATTTAATAACTCATCTAGGAAAACCTGTTCTTGCTAAAATAACTCCAATTTTAAGCGCCATCATCCCCCCAAGAACACTGCCCAACCAGTAAATTAAACCGAAAGTCACGTTTCCCTGCTCTAAAAACTTGTTAGACTCCAAACTATAGGCGGAAAAAGTTGTATAGGAACCACAAAAACCCGTGGCAATCATCAATCCTAATTCTGGGGCAATTATGCGAATATTTTCCCTAATCATAGTAAAGATATAGGCCATAATTAAACAGCCAGAAACATTAACAAAAAATGTCCCCAAAAATTGCCATTCTTGACCGAAAAGACTTTCAACTAATTTCGCAATATAAAAACGACTCAAAGCCCCAAAAATAGCCCCAATCGCCACGGATAGACCATAACGTCCTCTGAAAAAATTCATGCTGTCTCTCCTGCCCTTAAATAGTCAATAAATTGGAGAATTAAGTAGCTGGTTATAATTAAATTAAAAATGGATTTTAGGTTCGATCCCCCCTGCCCCCCTTAATAAGGGGGGTGCCGATAGGCGGGGGGATCTGATAGTTTTTAACGCCTACCTACTTAACCTAGAAAAACTTGGGCAATAGCTGCCCCAATTCTCACGGCAATCAATCCGAAAATGATACTAGCAACGGCAAAAAAAAGACTGAGAAAATTTTGTTGATTGCGCCAGAGGATCAGGATATCTAAACTATAGGTAGAAAAGGTCGTATAAGCTCCTAAAAATCCCGTTCTCACCATTAAATCTAGTTCGTGGGAATAAAAGGGAAAACTGGGTAAAATAGCCCAAAAAAAGCCGATAGCTAGACAGCCAGTTAAGTTAATAATAAAAGTTCCAGATGGAAAGCGTAAGCCGAATTTCGCTTTTGTCCATTCGGTAATATGATAACGAGATAACGCCCCCGGAACCGCTCCGGCTACAATTGCGAAAACATCGTTCAAATCTGACATTGTCTCTAATTTTTTTGCTATCTTTGTCTAGGCTCTATGATAATTGATGCGGTTATCGATCGCATGGCCCATATTTTCAGGGGTGTTATTGTTGAGGACAACCCTCTGACTTTAAAATAAAGGGATGAAAATTCAACCGCGTAAACGTTTTGGACAACATTGGTTAAAAGATGAATCGATACTCGATCGCATCATCGGCGCTGCTAATTTACAATCAGAGGATCGGGTATTAGAAATCGGCCCGGGTACAGGCATTTTAACCCGTCATCTTCTCGATGGCGCTCGATTGGTTGTCGCTGTAGAAATCGATCGAGATCTATGGACAATTTTAAACAAAAAATTTGGCCAACAAGATAACTTTCATCTCATCCCGGGGGACTTTCTTACCCTTAAACCGGAGCAACTGCCGCCGGTTAATAAAGTAGTGGCTAATATTCCCTATAATATCACCGGTCCGATTCTCGAAAAGCTGCTCGGTTCGATCGCCCATCCCTTCACCCCCCCTTACCAGAGTATTACCCTCTTAGTCCAGAAAGAAGTCGCCGAAAGATTAGTCGCTGTCCCCTCCACCAAAGCTTACAGCGCTCTCAGCGTCCGCATTCAATACCTTGCCGATTGTCAATGGATTTGTGACGTACCCCGGCGGGCCTTTTCTCCCTCTCCCCGGGTGGATTCGGCGGTAATTCAGCTTTTACCCCGTGTTTTGCCGAATAATGTCAGCAATCCAGCCTTTTTATCCACTTTAATTAGCTGGGGTTTTGCCAACCGGCGCAAAATGTTACGCAATAATCTAAAAAATTGTCTGGATAGCGATCGATTAAGCCAAATCCTGACACAATTAGAGATTAATCCCCTCGCTCGCGCCGAAGATCTCAGTTTATCGCAATGGATTGACTTGGCGGAAAAATTAGATCAATTGCCAAAATTTTAGATTTTTTTTCTTGACAAATGCACAGTTATACCCTTCTAGCCCCCGCTAAAATTAATTTATATCTAGAAATCGTTGGCGATCGTCCTGATGGTTTCCACGAGTTAGTGATGGTGATGCAGACGGTGGCATTATGCGATCGCATCACTCTCCGGCCCAACGGATTGCAGGAATTCCGCCTCTTTTGCCATCATCCCCTCGTCCCCCAAGATAGCAGTAATCTCGCCCATCGCGCCGCCACTTTGATGGCGAGGGAATTCCCCCGCATCTTTGCCAATTACGGCGGCATCGATATCAGCATCGAGAAATATATTCCCGTGGCTGCCGGTTTAGCGGGGGGGTCCACCAATGCGGCGGCGGTGTTAGTCGGCATCGATTTAATCTGGGAATTAGGGTTAACCCGTCCGGAATTAGAAACTTTAGCGGCAAGATTGGGATCCGATACTTCCTTTTGTGTGACAGGAGGAACGGTTATCTGTACGGGAAGAGGAGAAATTCTCGATCCGATCGCTCCTCTGACCGGATTATGGGTGATTTTAGCTAAATACGATCATTTATCCGTTTCTACACCCTGGGCCTACCAAAGCTATCGGCAAAAATTTCAAGATACCTATCTGTCTTCTCCAGAGGAATTTCATCACCGTCGTCAGCAGGTGAGTTCCGGGGCTTTGGTACAAGCGATTGCCCAGAAAAAACCAGCCGCTATCGGCAAATTTATCCATAATGACCTCGAAAAGGTGGTTTTACCCGAATTTCCCCTCGTAGCCGAGTTAAGACAGGTTATGGGCGATTTAGGCGGCTTGGGAACGATGATGTCAGGCTCTGGCCCGACGGTTTTTACTCTCTGTTCATCTCAGGAAGTGGCGGAAACTATCGTTAAAGAGGCCCGGGAAATTCTCGTCGCTCCCGATCTACAATTTTGGATAGCCCCAATCACCGATACAGGCATTCAAGTGACTTGAAAAAATGACAATTAACCTCTTGTAAAAATCAAAAATTGTTGTTAGGGTTAGGAGTCAGTAGCCAGTAGTCAGTAGTCAGGAGAATTAAGAATGAATGATAATCAGTTAAATGGTCTATTTACAGATTTTATGCGATTTAATCCCTATTTTTGACGTTTTTGAACCCTCAAAAATTAATTATGCAAGAGGTTTAATTGACCGCCTTTACCAAGATAACCAAACTCGCGGAATAATTGCCTCTCGATCGCTCATTTCTCGCCTTAAAATTTGCCAAACCTGCTGAAACCATTGTCGCACTTCACCGCTAGAATTACCCCGATAACGACATAAAAGACCATCTCCTAAAGTGCTAGTAACTCCCATCTCTCCTTCTAGGGAAAAATCTCTCACTTTCTCAATTAAATTTCTGTCCACCGGTTGACCGATATAAACTAAAGTACCGATCAGGGCGCTATCATTTAAACCAGAAAATCCCTCGATCATTTTACCACCTAACAGGCAGGATCGATCGAGCCATAAAGGTTGTCCAGATCGCCAAATTTCCCAATTAGAATGCCATTCTCCCGCTAAAAATTTCTCCCCTCGCGCACTGCGGCCAAAACGGGTAATTTCCCATCCCAGCCAACTGCTATTTTCCCCTAAATCCACTCGTAAATGTTGGCGAAATACCGCACCATTAAAGATAATTGTTTCTTGGGGTAGCCATTCTAAACCGGCATTGTCATCAATTTTAATCTCGATTAATTGCTGTGCCATCTGACCATTACTCTGGTAAACTTTTCCGGCAGAAGCAGTGGTAATCAGGGCATTAGTAGCGGCTTGGAGATGAATTTTTTGTTGCAGAACATCACCCCCAACTATTCCCCCCGCCGTGTGTAAAATCACCGTATGACAAAGATTTTTTCCCTCGGGATAAAAAGGTCTTTGTACTTTTAAAGGGGCGGTAGCATAGACGTGATTAATCTCGGTTGCGAGATTTTTTTGCGTGTAAATTAGTTCTAGGTTTCCCTGCCACATTATTGATCCTCGGTCATGGTTTCTAGAAATTGCCGATAATTTTCAGGACTGAGATTAATTTTAACTTCTATTTGCTGTTCTTTATCCCTGAACAGTAAAATATATTCACTTTCTGCTTTTTTGCCGACCAGGAGAGGATTTTTTAGCTCGAATTTTTGATAAACCAGATGGGGTTTCGTCACCCGAATAACTAAACTAGCTTGGGATTGGGGATAAATGTCTAATTGCTCCCGTTCCCGATCTAAAATTAATTGTTTAGGTGTCATGCTTCTTTCGTCAGCAAAAGTAGATTTATGCCAATAGAGGGTAATCCCCCGAATTTGGGGCAGTTGAATGATAAATTTTTCATCAAAACCTTGCTGCTCCCAATTAATATCTTCCAGAGAGCCAGGAGCGGGAATTAAACGCTGTTGCCAGAAGACTTCCTTAAGATTTAAATCTTGCCACCATTGGCTAATAATTTGGAAATTCTCCAGATTATCGGGGTGGGGATTGGCACTTTGCCAGAGGAGAGGAGTAAGCATTTTGGGGGAATTTTTGCGCTGGGAAAATCAGGTTAATAGTCTTCGCTGGAGTTAAGGGATCATTAAGCTCAATCATCATCGATTCTTGAGCTGCTGATCGGGCCATGGTATTAACTCTCGATCGCATTTTTATTTTATCCTAATTATCGAGGGAAAAACTGCTAAAAGTGGTCTTCACCATTTGCTTTTTCCTGTTGTGATCACTACTAACTTGACACTATTCTAAACCCCAAAAAAGAGAGATTTTATGGTAAAATAGTCGTACAAATGGGCATATTCTGCACATCAAAAGGGTAAAAACCCGACTTTTAGCGAATTTAATCACAAAAACGCTTTTTTTGCCTTGTTATTGGAGTTAACCCCCCTATGACCGCCGCCCAGGATCATGTCGTCCCCACAGACTTAAGCAATGAAATGTCCCGTTCCTACCTAGAATACGCCATGAGCGTCATCGTTGGGCGCGCCTTGCCCGACGCTAGGGACGGACTGAAACCCGTACACCGGCGCATTCTTTATGCGATGTACGAACTAGGATTAACCCCCGATCGCCCCTTCCGGAAATGCGCTAGAGTCGTCGGGGAAGTATTAGGAAAATACCACCCCCACGGGGATACTGCTGTTTACGATGCCCTCGTCCGCATGGCCCAGGATTTCTCCATGCGCGATCCCCTAATTAACGGTCATGGTAACTTCGGATCGATCGATAACGATCCCCCGGCAGCCATGCGTTATACCGAGTGTCGTCTGCACACCCTGGCCACCAACGCCCTACTACAGGATATCGAGTCAGAAACGGTCGATTTTGCCGATAACTTCGATGGTTCCCAACAGGAACCCGTGGTTTTACCCTCTAGAGTCCCACAACTGCTAATTAATGGCTCATCGGGTATCGCCGTCGGTATGGCCACCAATATCCCCCCCCACAACCTGGCCGAGATTATCGATGGAACCGTTGCCCTCATCCATAACCCAGATCTCACCGATACGGAATTACAGCGTTATATCCCAGGGCCGGACTTTCCCACCGGGGGGCATATCCTTGGCAGAGACGGTATTCAGGAAGCTTACACCACCGGCCGGGGTTCCATTACCCTGCGGGGAGTCGCCACCATTGAAACCATCGAACAAAGGGGAAGACCTGATCGAGATGCGATTATTATCACCGAACTACCCTATCAAACCAATAAAGCGGCATTAATCGAAAAAATCGCCGATTTGGTCAATGATCGCAAAATAGACGGTATTTCTGATGTGCGGGACGAAAGCGATCGCGACGGCATCCGGGTAGTGATCGAACTGAAACGGGATGCCTATCCCCGCGTCGTCCTCAACAATCTTTATAAACAAACGCCCCTCCAGTCGAATTTTGGGGCGAATATGTTGGCATTAGTCGATAACGAACCGAGATTACTGACTTTAAGGGAGTTTCTCCGGGTTTTCCTCGATTTTCGCCTAGAAGTTATCACCCGTCGTACCCGTTATGAACTCCGCAAGGCCGAGGAAAGAGATCATCTCCTTCAGGGTTTACTAATTGCCCTCGCTAGTCTCGATGCAGTCATTGCCCTGATTCGCAGTGCTGCCGACACAGCTAGTGCAAAAGAGGGATTAGTGCAGAATTTTGGTCTTTCAGAGGTGCAAGCGGACGCAATCCTACAAATGCAGCTGCGACGGTTAACCGCCCTAGAATCGGAGAAAATTCAGCAAGAACACGGGGAATTACTGACAAAAATCGGCGATCTTCAGGATATTCTAGCCAAAAAAGAACGGATCGACAGCATTATCGAGGAAGAACTGCAACAGATCAAAACGATTCACGCTACCCCCCGTCGCAGTCATATTGAACAACGGGAAGGAGAAATCGCCGAAACTGACCTGATTGCCAACGAACAGGCCTTAATTCTCGTCACCGAACAGGGTTACATCAAAAGAATGCCCGTTAATACCTTTGAGTCCCAAAATCGGGCAACAAGGGGCAAAGCTGGCGCGAAAATGAAAGAAGACGACGGCATCGATCACTTTATCACCTGCCGCGATCACGATAGCGTTCTCTTTTTCACCGATCGCGGGGTTGTCTATAGTCTCAATGCCTATCATATCCCCACCGGTTCCCGTACCGCTCGCGGGGTTCCCATCGTGCAACTGTTAGAGATTCCCAAAGGGGAGAAAATTACCTCGGTGGTGGCAGTCAGCGAGTTCAGCGAGGATAATTACCTGATTATGCTCACACAAAAGGGATTTATCAAGAAAACCGCCCTCGCTGCCTTTAGTAATATTCGATCGAACGGTTTAATCGCCATTTCTCTCGAAGACGGTGATCAACTACGTTGGGTTCGCTTGGCCAAAGAGGAAGATAGCGTCATTATCGGTTCTCGTCAGGGGATGGCAATTCATTTTAAGGCCGATAGTCAACAATTGCGCTCCCTGGGAAGGGCAACTAAAGGCGTAAAATCGATGAAATTGCGCTCAGGTGACGAATTAATTAGTATGGACATCCTGCCTAGTCAAATTGTCGCCCAAATCGCTGAATCTAACCAAGAAGAAACCGAGGACGAAAGCGAAGAAATTAACCCCGAAGTGGCTAATAATGGCCCCTGGGTGTTAGCAATTACCATGGCAGGACTAGGAAAACGGGTTCCCGTTACCCTCCTACGTCTGCAAAATCGGGCGGGATTAGGAGTCAGAGTGATTAAATTCCGCAAAAAGAACGATAAATTAGCGGCTCTGCACGTTGTTAACCCCAACGAGGAATTTATGATTATCACCGCACGGGGTATTATCATCCGTCAATCCGTCGATGCTATTACTCCCCAATCGCGATCGGCCGGAGGCATCCGGGTACAAAAACTCGATGAGGACGATGCGATCGCTGCGGTAGCCCTAGTTCCCCCTAGTGATGCGGAGGAATCTGAAGACATTTAGATTTACTGGGAAGTGGGGTGTGGGGTGTGGGGTGTGGGGTGTGGGGAAGTGGGGAAGTGGGGAAATGGGGAGAATAAATAAAAATAATCTCCTGATTACTGTCTCCTGATTACTATCTCCTATCTCCTGACTCCTATCTCCTGTCTCCTTTCCTGAGGATTTGGGATTAAAACTGGAAAAAGTGCATTAATTGGGAGATTTCCTGAGCGCCTAGGCATAAACGCCCTTTAAAATCCACAATATTCTTAAATAATCCCTGTTCTTCTCTGCTTTTAATAATGGCAGCTGCCAAATTATCGCCGATCAGGGGCAGGGTGGTTAACTGCTCGATCGAGGCGGTGTTAGGATTGATTTTAGGGGGTGCGAGGTGACTTTCGGGGCTATAATAGGCAAATTCTAGAATCGGTTCCCAAGCTTTCAATCTAGCCACAGGAACACTCAAAGCAGCCGCTAGATCTTCAAGACAAAGCAATTCTACCCCCATCCCCAGCAATTCCACCAACATTCGCGCTTGATGGATGGATATCCCTGGCAATCGCAGCCAATCATCCACACCCGCTTGACTGACATTAATTTTAATGCCCAATTGCGCCGCCATAGCGATCTCATCGAGGGAACGAAAGCGATAATAGGGATCATTGCTAATTTTGGCTTTTAAAGGGTTAAAAGTGCGCCCTAACCAGTTTTGCGGTGTCATTGTAGTAATTGTCGCCGTTTTTCTTCAAATTCGTACTCAGAAATTAATCCTTCTTGCCGGAGGCGCTCTAATTCCCTTAAAGCTGCCCCGATCGCCTCTACTTGTTTAGGCTCTAAACTGGGGACAGTGGCAGCAGCGGTGGCAGTGGGAAAATAGTTAGCGAAAAATTGGTTATCTTGGATTAAATACCACACTGCATCGATCGCGCAAGCCACCCGGGGAATCGGAGTTTGCCAGAGGAGAAGATAAATAATTCCCCAGAGAGGTTGACCGAGATAGAATTTATGAATACCGGCGATAGGAAAGGGTAAAGCGAGAATGCTGCCGATAAAAGCCAAAAAAATCGCTAATTTACGGCTTTTGGGCTTACTTAATAATTTTTCCACCAGAAGCATGAGACCTGTTCGAGATTGATTTTAGCCTGATCTGAACTTTCTATCGTGAACTACTCTCAAGGTCTTTGAGAGCTTCCTATTTCACAGGGGATTGCCTCAAGACGGACTTACGCCCAGCTTTTGGTCTTATATCCCCTCTATAGGCAGTATCGCTAGTTCCTAACGACAATACTTCGGCTTTGCTCAGTACAAGTATCCGTAAGCTTTCATCTCGAATATTTATCGCCGCATTTATGTCCCGGTCATGGATTGTTTTGCAATGCTCACAAGTCCATATTCTAACATCAAGGGATAAACTACCCACTTGATTCAGACAGACATGACAAGTTTTAGAACTAGGGAAAAACCTATCAACTTCGATATAAGTTTTTCCTTCCCATTCTGCCTTGTATTTAAGCATTGTACAAAACACTCCCCAACTACAATCACTAATAGCCTTAGCTAAATTATGATTGCGTACGATGCCTTTGACATTGAGATTTTCTACCGCAATAACTTGGTTTTCGTTAACTATCTTACGGGATAGCTTGTGGAGAAAATCCTCACGACATCTTGAGATTTTAGAGTGAACTTTAGCTACTTTACCTCTAGCTTTTTGACGGTTGTTACTGCCTTTCTTTTTACGCGATAACTTTTGTTGTTTCCTTTTTAGATTACGTTGATGTTTGGCTAAATGTCTAGGATTATCATATTTACTACCATTACTGGTAATACAAAAATGAGTTAATCCTAAATCAATTCCTATGGCTTTTCCATCTATCCCCCCGCCTTCGTCACCCCCCTGATTAAGGGTAGATCCCCTCGCCTTCGGCACCCCCCTTATCAAGGGGGGCAGGGGGGATTGCCCGTCATCAACTAAAATAGAAGCGTAGTATTTACCGTCTGGGTTTTTTGAGATAGTAACGGTTTTAATTGTTCCTGCAAATTCCCGATGACGAACACAATAAACTAATCCAACTTTACCCGGTAATTTGAGGTAGTCACCTTCAAATTTGACATTAGCTGGATAGCTAATTGATTGTTTACCATGTTTAGATTTGAATCTTGGTAATCTCGCCCGTTTCTCAAAGAAATTTTGATAAGCTTGGGATAAGTTCAAAGCGACAACCTGTAAGCACTGGGAATAAGCATCTGTCAACCACTCATATTCTTTTTTGAGACTAGGCAATAGTCCCTGAATATAGTTTCGTGTCAGTCCTTTTCCTGTGGTTTTATAGGTTTCTTGGCATAAATTCAGGGAATAATTCCAAAACCAACGACAACAACCAAAGCTTTTTGCTAAGGCTATTTCTTGCTCGGTATTAGGCTTAAGTCTGAATTTGTACGCTTTGTACATAAGAGTTATCAAGAAACTATAACTATGATAACATGGTTTTCGAGAATTGTCTATATACAAAGTCAGCAGAAGTCCATAAAAGCGAGGGACTTTTGCTGACATTCAGTTAAAATACTCTTTGGTTCTAACATAGGGATACGCGATGACTACCAGAATCAAGGAAATCTTTCAAACAGGACAACCGGATCAATCCGTCACCGTGCAGGGTTGGGTGAGAACAAAACGAGAATTAAAAGAATTTACTTTCCTGGAAGTTAATGATGGCTCATCCCTGGCCAACTTACAAGTTATCCTCGAACCGACTTTACCCGACTATGAAAGTGTACTAAAGACAATTGGTACAGGAGCGGCGATCGCTGTTTCGGGAAATTTGGTTCCTTCCCCGGGTAAAGGGCAAAATATCGAGTTAAAAGCGGCCGAAATCACCCTTTATGGTGACTGTCCCCCGGATTATCCCCTACAAAAGAAACGTCATTCCTTTGAATTTCTGAGAACTATTGCCCATCTGCGAGCAAGAACCAACACCCTAGGAGCAGTAATGCGGGTTAGAAACGCTTGCGCTACCGCTATCCACACTTTTTTCCAAGAAAAGGGCTTTATTTGGGTACATACTCCCATTATTACCGCTAACGACTGCGAAGGTGCGGGAGAATTATTTACTGTCACCAGTTTAGATTTAAAAAAACCCGCCAATTTTGCCGAGGATTTCTTTGGTAAACGGGCCTATTTAACCGTCAGTGGACAATTACAAGCGGAAGTAATGGCCATGGCTTTATCTAATGTTTACACTTTTGGCCCGACTTTTCGCGCCGAAAATTCTAATACTTCCCGTCATCTGGCCGAGTTTTGGATGGTGGAACCGGAAATGGCTTTTTGTGACTTGGAAGGAGATCAGGATTTAGCGGAAGCTTTTCTGAAATATATCTTTAAATTCGTCCTAGAAAATTGTCCCGAAGATTTGCAGTTTTTTAACGAACGTATCGATAAAACGGTGTTAAGTACGGCCGAAAATATCGTTAATAGTGAGTTTGGCCGGATTACCTATAGCGAAGCGATCGAGTTATTAGAAAAAGCCGATCGTCAGTTCGAGTTTCCCGTAGAATGGGGCGTAGATTTACAGTCAGAACACGAACGTTATCTAGCGGAAGAACTATTTAAAAACCCCGTGATTGTCACCAATTATCCCAAGACAATCAAAGCTTTTTATATGCGTCTAGATGACAATAATAAAACTGTTTCCGCTATGGATATTTTAGCGCCCAAGATCGGCGAAATTATCGGCGGTTCCCAACGGGAAGAACGATTAGATGTATTAATCCAAAGAATGCAGGAACAGGGAATGAATCCCGATGATTTGTGGTGGTATTTGGATCTGCGTCGCTACGGTTCCGTTCCCCACGCCGGTTTTGGTTTAGGATTCGAGCGTCTGGTACAATTCATGACGGGAATGACCAATATTCGCGATGTGATTCCTTTCCCCCGTACCCCTTTAAGTGCCGACTTTTAGAATGATGTCTAGGATCGACGGGAGAAAGGTTGTAATCCTTAAGCTTTCAGCGCTAATTTGCTTGGTCTTTGGAGACTTGTACAACTTTATTGTACAAGTCCAAGCTCTTGAACTCCCCAAAAACCCCAAAATCTGAAGGGAGGAGAATGTAAAGATTTATAAAATTGTATCTTTTAATACAGTTGTGGGGGTGAATGTGTATTGTTTTGCTATCCGCCTTTGGCGTTGGGTTGGGCTGTTGCTTGACCTGGGTGCTAGAGGGCGATCACACAGTTAGGCCTTTATGGGGCGGACTTTCGCTTTCGCCACAGCCCTTTTTTCAAAGATAGTGAGGTCATCAAATGTACATTCGACTCCCTTTAATTGCTTTAGATTCTAGTGAAGACGGCGTTAGTGTGGATTCCTACGGCCAAGGACAACTTACCGGTGTTACCTACACTGTTCCCGCACATGGTGATATCAACGTGGATTTTGAGCTTCACCTGCTATGCGTTACGCCAGCCGATATCATAAATCTCGATAATTTGGTGAAGTCACTTCTGGATGCATCAAAACAGCATTTATATAGTGATTTAGCCAAAACAGACGTTAGTGGTGGTCTGAGTTTTTTTGATTTTCTTTCGGGTGGTGTTAAAGCTTCATACAGCGACACCAAACGCAAT
This sequence comes from Microcystis sp. LE19-8.1F, assembly GCF_027531715.1. Taxonomy (NCBI): domain Bacteria; kingdom Bacillati; phylum Cyanobacteriota; class Cyanophyceae; order Chroococcales; family Microcystaceae; genus Microcystis; species Microcystis sp. LE19-8.1F. The sequence continues at coordinate 46,385 of NZ_JAPZSO010000164.1, forward strand.
ATGGAAAAGTGGGAGCTTAGCCCTGAAAACCAGGGTGTTATCATTCAGAAGATGATGAAAATTGCCATGGAAACGAATGACTTTTCCTACAAGGGTGAAATAAAAAATACCGACTATGATTATTCTGTAACTGGTAATCTTTTTGGTATTGTCATGGATTGCACAATTAAACAAGGCTCCACAACGCATCAAATTCGCGCTTTGGCCCCTAAACCTCATCTACAAGATCCGAGGCTCTTCGGTAATTGTTATGCAAATAATTAACTTCAAATAAAATTCGATGATAGTGCCTACGCTCAAAAATAGCTGAAATTTATACAGGGAGAGATTTTAGACACAAACAGGTTAATACCAAAAGATAGACAATCGAGTTAAGATTTGATATAATAGCCAAAAACCAGAGTATTTTACTTATGATACTTGACAAATTTTTGAACCTAGAAGGAACCTCTATTCAAGGCTATCGAC
>NZ_JAPZSO010000110.1:0-17700 GCF_027531715.1 Microcystis sp. LE19-8.1F
GTGACACTGTACCTAATACGACTGCACACCGCTATAAGCTAGTGAGGTACACATATTTTTCTTCCCTTTTGACTTTTGCCTCTTGCCTTTTGCCTAAAACCCATAACTTTTGTACCTCAGCAGACTGAAAAACGCTATAGGGACTGATTGCGATAGGAAGAAGATTTTAAAGAAGCGGATATAACGGGTTTAGGTTCAGGATCAAGACCGTGTTTTTCTAATATCTCACACCATTCGGGATTGTCATAAACCCTGGCCAAAGATTCAGCTTCTAAAGATGCCGGACGATCTCTAATTGGATGTTGAGATTGTACCCCAATCACTAACCCATTATAAACAATTGCTGATCTATCGTTTTTCTGAGACTTTAGGGCAGAGGGATTGCCTTTCTCCAATTGATATAATAGCCCAACCCGATCGCTAAGGAAAGCGCGGGTTGGGAAAAGACATCGACCTAGTATTATCTCAAGACTAAAATGACTTTTAGTCAAAGGATTTAGCCAAAGCAAAATGATTTTAATCTTTCCATAGTTTTTCCAAGAAATTGAATTAGCATCGAGCTATTTTGCCAATACAAGGTGTCAAGATAAAACTAAGGGGCTAAACGTTGCCTTTGCCAACTGCCATCTTCTTGACGATAATAACAGAGACGATCATGGAGACGACTGGGGCGACCTTGCCAGAACTCGATTAAACTAGGAATTAGGCGAAAACCGCCCCAATGAGGAGGACGGGGAACTTCACGACCCGCATATTCTTCTTTTAGTTCTGTCAAGCGTTTTTCGAGGATATCCCGACCGGAAATCACTTCACTTTGATTGGAGGCCCAGGCCCCTAAACGGGATTCCCAGGGACGGACAAAAAAGTAATTATCCGATTCCTCCTCGCTGATTTTTTCTACAGTTCCCTCGATCCTAATTTGCCGTTGCAATTCTCCCCACCAAAACACTAGGGCCGCATTGGGATTGGCGATTAATTCCTGTCCTTTGGCGCTTTGGTAGTTGGTAAAGAGAACAAAACCGCGAGGATCGAAGTCTTTTAACAGTACCATGCGGGCCCGGGGTTTGCCCTCCGGGGAAATAGTGGCTAAAGTCATAGCGTTGGGTTCTAATCTTCCCGAAGATACCGCCCGTTCTAGCCATTGTTTAAATACAATGAAAGGATCGGCAGATGTTTCTGACTCTAGCAATTCTTCGAGATTGTAGTCCAAGCGCAGGTCAGCGATCGATATGTCCATGGTTTTGCTTGCTAAATTCTATCCTTTGAGATCCTACAAGATTCTACAATCATGACTATCACCTCGGCCAGTGATGCGATCGCCTCTCTTTTAGAAATGGCGGAACAGGGAGAAATTGACCCCTGGGATGTGCAGGTTATTGATGTGATCGATCGCTTTTTGGCAGAATTGGGGTTATTAAATGATCTAGATTTAGCCATGGCCCAAGCTAATTTACCCCAATCGGGACAGGCTTTTTTATGGGCTTCTATGTTAGTTTTATTTAAGGCTGATACCCTAGAAAGATTGTCTTTAGACCAGCAAGAAGAAAGTCTGATTGATGAGGAAATTAGCGAGTTAGAACGGGAATTAAGAACTTTACCCCGTTATCTAGAAAATCATATTCGCCGTCGTACTGCCGCCCCACCACCGCGAAAAAGACGGGTAACTTTGCAGGAGTTAATCACTCAATTACAACAGATTGCCCTAGAAATTGAAGCTTTACCGAAACTGCCTGTAGTTGTCCCGAAACCCCGGCCCCAATCCCGACGGGAAGCGCTACAAATTATCACGGAATTGGCCCACCAAGAAAACCTGACGGAATTGGCAGCGGAACTGGACTTTTTTTTGCAGAGAAAGTTTTTTCAATTGGAGAAAAAGGAGATAGAGTTTGAGTATTTATTAGATTTATGGCAAGCAGAAAAGCCCTCTAGTCACTCGGCAACACAGGAAAAGGTGGCGATTTTTTGGGCTTTACTTTTACTGGCTTCTCAATCAAAAGTGGAATTAAAACAAGAGGATTTTTATCAGGATTTAACTATTGCTTTAATTAGGGTTGGCTGAAAAAGTTTTTCGTGGGGGCGGGGTGTGGCCCCCCCAACCCCCCCCGACATCGGGGGGGTTGGGTGTGGGGTGTAGGGTTTTACCGATTTTGAGGACGTTCGGCGAGCTCAGTCGAGTGGACGGTGAGCCTGTCGAACCGCCGGGGTCAATTACCTAATTTTCAGGGAAAAAGTACCTGAATTTTCCCCCCGATCACTCCCAGTCCCGGAAATTTTTGATGGGAAAAAAGTCTAAAAGTTTTATCCAACAAGGTTTTTAGATTTATTCAGCCAGCCCTAATTAAAAACCAATAGCGACGGCAGCCTAACTAGACCGTTGTAAATTTTTGTTACGAAGCGCAGTCAGATCGAAGAATCGGTGCTATACCCGCAGGAAAAAAGCTTATGTTATTTCAGCTGATTGTCAGGAATCCAGCTAAAGGACGTTGTTTGCAGTACGCTAATCTAGCTAACAGGCTTCTGAGTTTGATATAGGGAAAAGTTCGGCTCGATCACGCCAAAACGGGGTGATATGCTCAAAGTTTCCACATATCCTTACTCTGAGGATTGTTATCGGTCAAGTTTCTGTATAAGTAGTCGTGCAAAATTAATTTCCTAGTCGAGACAGGAGACAGGAGACAGGAGACAGGAGACAGGAGACGGTCGTCGGGAGACGGGAGACGGGAGACGGTCGTCGGGAGACGGGAGACGGGAGACAGCTATTAGGGATCGGATTTGAGTTTTCAGTTCACTGTTTCCTCACACCAGAAGTCTGACGGAGTAGTGGCTTAGATGTGTAATTAATTTTGCTTAGGTACTTAATCAATAGTTGGGCGGTAAGCATAAACCACAGCTACTAGGCATTTAGAGTGCTTGCCCTTCAAGTATGTGGACTACAAGTAGTGTAGCCAGGAATGAAAACTTATATAATACCCTAGATATAGCAATCAACATAAAGTTCCCTATGGCTGCAACAACCGTCAAAGATATTAGCAATCCTGATACATATAAAGGTTTGTACTCATTCCACAAATATTGGGGTAAGAAGCCGACCGAGAGCATTTCTTTTTTTATACAAAACTATACAAGTATCACTGATATAGTTCTTGATCCTTTTTTAGGTTCAGGTCTAATTAGCCGAGAATGTTTATCTCAGAAAAGAAGGTTTATTGGAATTGATATTAATCCATTTTCAGTTGAACACACAAAGTTTCTATTAGAGCTGCCAGAAGCCACATCATTTCGTGAGACTTTCAAGAGTGTTGAAACTAATATCAAGCAGAAAATTAATGATACATACCGTACCAGTAATGGAAAGATTGCATCTCATTACCTATGGAATGGCAAAAACCTCTCAAAGATATGGATTAAACCAGAGGTAGGTAGAAGTAGAATTGAAATCGAACCAAATGAGTTTGATTGGGAAAATTTCAACTCGTTTTCTCAGTATTCAGTTCGTAATATTAGAGAGGCAATTTTTTTCACAAACTCTAGAATTAATTCTAACAACCAGATGTCCATCTATGATTTATTTACTAGCAGGTCTTTACATAATATTGATCTGATACTCGATGAAGTAAAAACACTTCCTGATACGCTTAAACGAGCTTTCTTGTTAACTCTTACTTCCTCCTCGGGGCAAATGTCATCTATGGTGTTTGCAATTACTAATAGAGGGAAAGCTAAGAAACAAGTTTCTAATAAGATTGAAGTTGGAAGCTGGGTTATTGGTTACTGGCGACCGCACTTACACTTTGAGATCAATGTTTGGAATTGTTTTGAAAGTAGAGCCAACAAATTACACAAGACTTTGCTTAACATTGGCAGACGTGAACATCCACAATGCGAGTCGATAAACAGACTTTTAGAAAGTACTCAAGGTGCCTTGATTCTTAATGAGGATTGCTTGAGCGTGATGAAAACCATACCTGAGAAAACCATAAAGCTAATTTGTACCGATCCACCTCATAGTGATAGGATTCCCTACCTTGAGTTAAGCGAGATGTGGAATTCTATCTTAAATGAGAAAGTATGTTTTGAAAAAGAGATCATTGTTTCTAATGCCAAGGAAAGAAACAAAAAGAAAGATGAATATATTAAACAGATGAAACTATTCATCAATGAAGCGAGCCGTGTCCTTACTGATGAGGGAATATTCTTAATGTATTTTAATGCGCGCGATAAGCAAAGCTGGAGGTTTCTAGAGGTTCTCGAAAACAGTTCTGATTTAAACTTTGTCGGTACTTTCCCTATGGAATACTCTGCAAATTCGGTAGTTCAGGATAATAGGAAAGGCGGGTTGAAGACAGATTATGTTCTTGTACTTGTTAAAAAGAGATTCAATATTAAGTTCCAGCATAGGCTAGATGAAATCCCAGGATGGTCAGCTTCACTACCAAAAGTGGGTTTGGAACCATGAAATTTGACGAGATAAATAAAAGCTTTAAGAATTGATTATGAAAGATTTCACTTATTGGAAAAAACTACATGACGGCAATAATTTATTAGAGTTCAACACTGACTCTACTGGTCAGTTATGGCTGAAGATCAAATCAATTGTAAGAAGGGAGTTGTTATCAGAATTCACTGAGAGATTCTCCCTGAATTTAATTTCTACTAGCTTGAATGGGCAGTTTGAAGAGCTATTCTCTCTATTGAAGGATAATCCAACCGAAGCACATCGAAAATTAGATGCTTACATTAGAGAGAAAAATACACAACAATTACAATGCTTAAATCAGGAAGCGTTAGTTTCTGAGTTGTATAAGTTGAAAACATTTGAGTGGGGAGGAGATTATCAGAACTCTTTAGATAAATATTTGGTAACTCATTATGTAAAGGCAATTTCATCTTACGATGTATTAATATCTAAATTTGAAAAAGAGATAAATCGTGCTGTTCAGGGTTATGTGTTGAATAGTTGGTATAATCATTGGTCTAGTATTTTAATTGAACATCTCTTCAAATCTCATCCATCTGTTTTACCTACTGTTGGACAAATTAAAAGTGTAGATTTCTTTATTCAAAACTTGCCTTTTGATCTAAAGGTTACATATTTTCCCGCAGAATACCTAAAGTTAAAGAGGAGAGAGAAAGGTCTTCCTGTAGAACTCACGTTTCTTAAGCAGAAAGCACGAGAGCTTGCGATAACCTTTGATAAATCGGCAAAACCTTCTGATCTTTACTACGAGATAACTGAAAAATTAAAAGATAGAGATGACGATTTATCTTTAGATGTTTTAAACCAACTAAAGTCTCAGAATCTATCGATTGTTGGTGAAACACAGCAAAATCCAAGAACACTAATTAAGTGGTTATATGAAAATCAAGGAGAAATGCGTTTTGGTTCAGAAAATCGTTTATTTCTTGTCTTGATTGATACGAGGGACTTCTCAAATTCTTGGAAGCTCAAAAGAAATCTCGATATTTTAGCACCTGCGATAAATTCTTTTCTTGCTGATTTCAGATCAAAGACAATATCCGCTCTAACAATAGATTTTCGTTATCCTGGTAAGCCACAAACATTTAGTCCATTATCAGATGTAATTTTTGTTGTGAAATAAGTTGCTTTCTCTTGGGAACTATGAACAACAGCGAGAGCCGATCTGGTAGAGTGCGTCAGGTGAAAGAGATGTATAGAGTCGTCTAAGTTTAATCACTTGATCCCGTGAAATTATGAGAATTAAATAAATTACAGTTAAGCATCTTTTTGTCATATTTGACCAGAGAATTAACCTCAACATTGAGTAAAGAATAACTATTATTTATGGTAAAAATTGCTGCGAAAAAAACTCAACACTGCGATTAGTCAATGTTTTTTTTAATTGAGAGTCTGATGCAATAAACCGTCCCGAGAATTACTCAAATTTTTCTCATCTTTTTTTCTCAAACCATGTTTGTAATAATTCCCCCGATTCCTTAGCTAAAATTCCCGCGATTACCGGTAAACGATGGTTAGAAAAAGGACTATCAATAAAATTAGCCACAGTGCGGATAACTCCTGTTTTCGGATCGTCAGCACCGTACACTAATAATCCTAGCCTAGCCTGAATAATTGCCCCGGCACACATGGGACAGGGTTCGAGGGTGACGTAGAGGGTACAATCATTTAAGTGCCAATTGCCTAAAACTTGACTAGCGGCACGAATCGCCAGAATTTCAGCGTGAGCGGTGGGATCATGGTGTTTTTCCTTGCAATTAGCCCCTTGAGCGATTAAATGTCCCTGTTTATCCACGATAACCGCTCCCACAGGTACATCACCCCGATCCCCCGCAGTTGCCGCTAAATTTAAAGCTAACTGCATCCATTGCCGATGTTTCTCATAGGCTTTTTCATCAATAGACTTTAGATAGTCCCACATTTAGCCAGTAAATTATCTAATTTTTTCTGACCATCCAAAGCATACAAATCATCACAACCACCGATATGTTCATTATTAATAAAAATCTGTGGTACACTGCGTTTACCGTTGGACCGTTCGGCCATGGCTTGACGTGCGCTTTCATCCCCATCGATCTTGTATTCGGTGTATTTTACTCCTTTCCAACCCAGCAACCATTTGGCCCGAATACAGTAGGGACAAGTTGCCCAAGTATAAATTTCCACATTGGCCTTGATATTCTCGTTATAACGCCCAAAAAGCGAGTTAAATAGATTTAGCATCGTTCTTACTAAGTAGTTAGGTGTTAAAAACTGTCAGATTCCCCCCTTAATAAGGGGGGATTAAGGGGGGATTAAGGGGGGATTAAGGGGGGATCCATCTTCAATTTAATTATAACCAGCTACTTACTCTCCTATTTATCTTTATTTTATGGATTCTGCTACCAAAAAAGCCCAATTACGCAAACAACTAATTACCCAAAGACGAACGCTTCCTAAGCATATTTGGCAAGAAAATAGTCAGCAACTTTGCAAAAATTTACAATCTTTCCCCCTCTTTCAACACGCTAAAACCATTCTCGCTTACTTCAGTTATCGTCAAGAGCCGGATTTAAGTTCCTTATTTTGTCAACACCATCGCTGGGGTTTTCCCCGTTGTGACGGAGATAGCCTGACTTGGCACTGTTGGACTGCCGACGATCCCCTAGAATTAAATCGTTATGGCATCTATGAACCAACAGCGATCGCCCCTCTCATTTTACCTGCCGAAGTGGACTTACTATTAATTCCCGCCGTCGCCTGTGATCGCCAAGGTTATCGCTTAGGTTACGGGGGGGGTTATTTTGATCGTCTCTTACATTCCCCCGAATGGCAAGCTATCCCCTCGATCGGGATTGTCTTTGACTTTGCCTATCTCGATACCCTTCCCCTCGATACTTGGGACCAAAAATTACAGGCAATCTGTACCGAATCGAGAACCGAAATTTTTTAACAATTATTTCCCTATTCCCTCACACCCAATCCCCAGATATATTAAGTTTTATTGAATCCGATCGACCCTTAAGATAGCTTTGCTAGGATGAAATTCACATCAGGAGATGTTTATAGTAATCACCGGAAAAAGTCAACAGGGAAGCAATGAAACACTTTCACGAACCATGGATTCAAGAATGGTGTCAAGAAAACGGCTGGACAGAGCTATTTCTCGAACGCTACAGTAATTATTGGGCATTCCCTCCCAATGCCGTGATGCCAGAACCAATTCCCACCAAAGTGTTACAAAAAATTAAGCGCCAAAAAGGTCTATCCCCTGCCGAAAAACTTTGGTTAGGAATGGCGATCGGATTGACTGTGACAGCTTTAATTCTCTGTGTCATCCTCGCTTGTCCTATGCCTATAGTTCTCGCTTTCGCTTTTGATGCTGTCACCGCAGCGCGATTGGAAGTGGAATATTAACCAGGCAAAAATTGAGCAGCAAAAACCCAAAAAGGGGGAGATTTTTGCGAAGGTCTTCCCCTTTGCAGCGTTTTTCCAGACAGGGACGATCGATCTGTCTTGAATCAGTAATCGGTGATCAGTGGTCAGTAGGAGAATAGAATATTAAGTGAGCAGTATTCAATGACAGTTTTCTGCTGTCTTTTCACTGATTACTGTTTACTGTTTACTGGACGGCTACGCCGTGCCTTTGGCAACACTGAAAAGTCCCCATGTCCGAATCTCGTCGCTTACAGTTTACCCCCGATCTGGAAATTTGCCGTATTTTGAACGGAATGTGGCAGGTTTCAGGCGCCCATGGTTCGATCGCACCCCAAAAAGCGATCCCTAGTATGTTCTCCTATCTAGATGCCGGTTTCACCACTTGGGATCTGGCCGATCATTACGGTCCGGCCGAAGATTTTATCGGTGAATTTCGTCGTCAATTAGTTGCCCAAAGGGGCATTGATGCTTTAAATAATCTGCAAGCTTTCACTAAATGGGTTCCCCGTCCGGGTAAAATGACTAAGGAAATAGTCGCAAAAAATATCGCTATTTCCCTGCGTCGTATGGATGTGGATAGTCTCGATTTATTGCAGTTTCACTGGTGGGATTATCGCGATAAAAATTATCTAGATGCCTTATATTTTTTAGGAGAATTACAACAGGAAGGCAAAATTAAACACCTGGCATTGACTAATTTCGACACGGAACATTTAAAAATTATTCTCAGCACCGGGATTAAAATAGTCTCCAATCAAGTCCAGTTTTCTCTAATCGATCGCCGTCCCCTCGTCAAAATGGCACAATTTTGCCAAGAACATAACATCTATCTACTCGCCTATGGTACTCTAGCAGGAGGCTTATTAGGGGCAAAATATCTCGGTCATCCTGAACCCAATCCCATGAGTCTCAATACCGCTAGTTTACGGAAATATAAAAACATGATCAATGCTTGGGGAAACTGGCAATTATTCCAAGAATTATTAACCGTTCTTAAAGCGATCGCTGATTCCTATCATGTCACCATTCCTAATGTGGCAGTGCGTTACGTTCTCGAACAAAAAGCCGTAGCTGGGGCAATTATCGGGGTGCGTTTGGGCGTTGCCGAACATATCGCAGAAAATGCCCGTATTTTCGATTTTCAATTATCTGCCCAAGACTATCAAAAAATTGATCATGTCTTGCAAAAATCCCGGGATTTATTGCAGTTAATTGGTGATTGCGGTGATGAGTACCGTCGTTAAGTGGGTAGGTGTTAAAAATTGTCAGCTTCCCCCCCTTATTAAGGGGGGACTAAGGGGGGATCGGCACACCCCTTATCAAGGACTGATAACTGATAACTGATAACTGAAGACTGATAACTGATAACTGAAAAGAGGCTAATGATGAGATTTGAACAACCAATCCCCGATGATCCCGCTAATCAATGGCGCTATCAATTAGATCAATTCGTGCAAGAAAATCAACAGGAATTAGCCGGTTTAATGTGGGGGTTACTCTCGGAATGGGGAGAAGATGCTCAAGAAACCCTGGGCATCGATCTTAAACCTCAGCCCCATTTTGTCTGTTGTTCTAGGGAGGCTCTAGAGAAATTAAATCGCCAGGTTAATCGCAAAATTCAAGAGATGCTTGGGATTATTTATCGCTATAATCCCAGCGAAGAAGTGGCTATAGTTGCTATCGGTGATGGTCAGGTAAAATTGATTTATTTTCAACCCGATCTTTCCCCTCCTGAATGTTTTGATCGCCTCGAAGTGGCTCTCGATACCCTCATTCAACAGTTAGAGTACAAAATGCTGGCGGAAATCCAATCTTTCCCAATTTGATGCCGATTGCCAGCGCAAAAAGTTGGCAGGTTGTCCCACCGATAAACCCGCTAATCCGATCGCTTTTCTGGGGGATTCTGTCCCTAGAAGAATCGCCGTTTCTAAATCACATATTCCCCAGTTAACTAAATTGGCTACTCCTTGTAATAAGGGTAAGGTTGTTCCCGCTAAAGTACCGTCAAAAAGTCTTGCTGTTCCCTGTTTAACTTCAATTTCTCTCTCATCCCAGGGATAGACACCATCACCTAAACCGATCGGCGCTAAAGCATCACTAACTAAGAAAATTCCTCGATGATAATTACTGGCTTTTAGTAATAATTCTATCATGGTTGGATGGATGTGTTGACCATCGGCAATTAACCCACAATACACATCGGGATTGATAATTGCTTCCCCTAATAACCCCGGTTGACGATGGTGTAAAGGAGGCATGGCATTGAAGGCATGAGTAACCATTTTTGCACCCTGTAAAAAGGCTTTTTTGGCTATTTCTTGACTCGCTTGCGAATGTCCTAAGCTGACGGTAATCCCTCGATCGCTTAGGTATTTAATCACCATACCGCTACTATCTAATTCTGGGGCTAGGGTGATAATTTTTACGATCGATAAGTAGTCCCCAAAGATTTTATCTATTGTTTCCATACTTGGGTTTAAAAGATATTGTCCCGGATGCGCCCCCCTTTTTTCATAGTTTAAAAATGGTCCCTCTAAATGTACTCCTAAAACCTGCGCGCTCCCTCGATTTTCCTGTTTCTGTTTCTCGATATATTTGGCAATTACTGAGAGGGATTTTTGAAATTTCTCCACAGACGTGGTGACTAAGGTGGGAAGATAACCATCAATTCCTTGATTCCCAAGATAATCGCTAATCTTATCTAACTTTTCTAGATCTGTTATTTCTAAGTCGGGAAATGCTAATCCTAACCCTCCGTTGATCTGTAAATCTACTCCTCCCAACGATAGCCAATCCCCTTCCATATCGATAATCTTTTCCCCTCTTGTCTTTCCCCCCATCTCCGTGATTCTCTCGATCTTTCCAGCAGCATTTATCTCTATTTGTTGTCGATCCTGATGGGCGGGAATTCTAGCGTTAATTAGGGTTATCATAGAAGCAGAAATCTAATTTTTTTTGATTATAATCTCAAAAAAAAACTTTTTTTTTGATGATGCTTGACAAGTGTGCATTTTTTTGAGATACTTTTTTATATAATGGGAATCTTTGCGTGTAACAATAATTGCTTAAGTCCAATTATATAAAAACTGATCATAAAAAAATCATACCATAACCTGTCCGCTCCCTGTCCAGAGATTGCCAAAATACTTTACAAAACAATTACAGCCTTTCTCTGGCGGTTCTTAGAAGGGAGTGACTGTCAGAGGGAAAGCTTTGTCCTATAATAAAATTAAGACTACATAAAAACTACTTTTTTAGCGATAAAAGAGTAGCAATCTCATTGATTAGAGAGGGGTGTGTGTTTTTTAGAAAAATAGGGAAACAGACTCAAGAACCGCGCCGTATTATTATCGGAGATGTGCATGGCAGTTTTCAGGCACTTTTGCGACTATTAAACCGAGTTGCCCCTGATAGTAAAGATGAGGTTTATTTTCTGGGAGATTTAATCGATCGAGGACAGCAGAGCTTAGAAGTGGTGGATTTTGTCATCAAAAATAACTACCAATGTCTCCTAGGAAATCATGAATATATGCTCTTAAAAGCTTTGGCAGGAAAAGAAGTTTCTGAAAAATGGTTAAACGGCTGGATCGAGAGTGGCGGGGCGGCGACACTACTAAGTTATAATAACAATATACCCGCTGAGCATATCAATTGGTTCCAATCCCTACCCGCTTATTTAGACCTAGGAGATATTTGGTTAGTTCATGCGGGAGTACACCCAGAATATCCCCTTGAACAGCAAACAAACGAGCAGTTTTGTTGGATTAGAAACGAATTTCATACCATGACCCAAGCCTATTTCAAGGATAAACTAATTATCACAGGTCATACTTTAACCTTTACCTTTCCCGATGTCAAACCGGGGCAACTGGCTCGCGGCAGCGGTTGGCTAGACATTGAAACTGGGGTTTATCATCCTCAAAGTGGTTGGTTAACTGCTTTAGATTGGACAAATCAATTAGTTTATCAAGTGCAGAATCAAAATAAAAATTGTCGCACGATCCCTTTAGAAAAAGCGGTAGTTAATCTAGACCTTGACAAGATTACTCGCTACTTCTCCCGGGAAAGCTCATCTAAATCACTGAATCTTTAATGGTGATCAGAAAAGAGAAGCGATAAAACCGGAAAGATCGGTTAAAATAGTTGATAATCTGATTAATACCCTTTGCTAATGACCCTTGAACTCTTATACAAAGCCTTCATCGAAACAATTCAACATCCTGATCCCGAGATAAATCTAGCTCGGGCAGCCCTGCAAATAGCCAATTTTGAATATCCTTACCTCAATATTGATCACTATTTAAATAGAATAAATTTAATGGCTGACGAGGTAAAAAAACGTTTACCCGATAGATTATATCCTTTAAAAATAGTCAATATTATCAATCAATATTTGTTTGAAGATTTACAATTTACCGGTAATACCCAAGACTACTATGACCCCCGCAATAGCTACTTAAATAACGTAATTGATCGCCGCACGGGTATTCCGCTCACTCTCTCGATTATCTACTTAGAGATTGCCAAACAGATCGATTTTCCCATGGTAGGAATTGGTATGCCGGGCCATTTTATTATCCGTCCCGATTTCGAGGAAGTGGAAATTTTTGTCGATCCCTTTCACGGTGGTGAAATCTTATTTAAACAGGACTGTCAAGAAAGATTAAGTCAAGTTTATCAACAGCCAGTTAAATTAGAAGAACATTTTCTCAATATTGCTACCAATCAGCAAATTTTATTACGTTTGCTGACTAATTTAAAATATATTTACCTGAATCGTCAACAATGGTCTCAGACAATTCGGACACTAGATCTGCTACTTTTGCTCATTCCTAATCATCCCCTAGAGCTGCGCGATCGAGGTTTAGTTTACTATCAAATTGGACAACTCAGCCAAGCACAACAGGATTTAGGCTTCTATCTTGCCCTCCTACCCAACGCCCAAGATGCGGAATCCATTCGGCAATTATTGCAAAAAATTAACTCTTAAGTCGCCAATCAGTTATCAGTTATCAGTTATCAGTTATCAGTTAGCGGTATTAAATGAGGAGTATTAAATGACATTAATAGTGCTATCTTTTCACTGATTACTGATTACTGATTACTGTTCACTGAAAAATCCCCCAATCCTTTACTGATAACTGATAACTAAAATGACTATTAGCCCTTCCGTAACCGCGAAAAAACTCAAAATCGGTCAACTGCGAAAAGTCCATCATATCGCTTTCAACGTCAAAGATATGGAGGCTTCTCGTCATTTTTATGGGGAAATTTTAGGCTTAGAGGAATTAGTGGGGGAAAAAATTCCCACCACCTTAAAAGAATTAGTTGCCCAGGGAAAAGTGGTCAATTTTATCACCCCCGATGGTACAGTAATTGACCTATTTTGGGAACCAGATTTAAACCCTCCCGACGACAATCCCGAAATCCCTTTTACCCGTGCCAACCATTTAGCCTTCGATATTGCCCCCGAAGGCTTCGATTTTGCCCTAGAAGTGCTACAAAGTCAGGGAATTACCATTGCTAGTGGACCCGTGACCCGTCCCACTGGGAGAGGGGTTTACTTCTACGATCCCGATGGCTTTATCGTCGAAATTCGCTGTGATCCCGCATCTTAACGACTCAGAGGACGAAAACTGCGACTAAAAACCAGAAAAGTTAGGATAATCGCTAATATAATCGCTGTTACCGCAATTAGAGGCAGAGAAATCTGTTTAACAGCGATCGCCAAGAAAGCCCAGATAAACACCCCGATAAAAGCCCGATCTTTTCGGTTTAAACCGACTAAAATCGCAATTATCGCCCCAATAACTAGAATTATTACCGTCCAGATCTGGTCAGTTAGACCCCATCGCTGCCAGTCGATCCAATCTAGCACCGAAGCGACGTTGACAATCGTGGCTACGGTAATCCAAGCGAAATAAATACTAATAGGAGCATTAACTAATAAACCCTGTTTACGATTGACAATAAAGCGATTAATTTCTAAGCGAAGATAAAGCCGGATGAGAGGAATTAAAATGCCTAGCATTGCCAGTAAAGACAGGGTAAAAAAACGAGATTGAAAGAGAATTACCCAGAGAATCTGACAAGCACTAGCGATGGCTAATTCGTAGCCTAACCGACGCAAACGCGGTTCAGTTTTATTGAAAGCCAAAGCTTGGTAAATTCCCAGACTAATTAAACCCAGATAGATTAATCCCCAGATAGCAAAAGCATAATTAGCGGGAATAATTAAGACATCTTGAAAAACTGTATTCGAGATAGCCCCGATATTTTCGCCGTTGAGAGGGAAAATATTAGCGAAAATATTGGTAATAAAAGCCCCTAGAATGGCAAATAAATTTAGTTCTTGTCGGAGACGATCTCGATCAAAATTCATAGGTCAATCAAAGATGGAAAACATCATTTCGCCCTGGGCGGCCAATTGCCCATCGACTCTTGCTTCCCCTTGCATTTTAGCAATTTTATTCATCTTGAAGGATAATAATTCCACCGTCATGATCAATTGATCCCCTGGCACCACGGGACGACGAAAACGGGTTTTATCAATGCCAGCGAAGGCAAAAAATTTTCCTTTCATCCCAGGTAATTGGGTCAAAATCACTCCCCCCACTTGGGCCATAGATTCAACAATTAACACCCCCGGCATCAAGGGACGATTGGGAATATGACCGGGGAAAAAAGGCTCGTTGATCGTGACATTTTTTAGGCCAACGGCTTTTTTACCTGGTACATAGTCAATAATACGATCGACTAGGGCAAAGGGATAACGATGGGGCAGTAGTTGGCGAATTTCCTCGACGGTAAAGGTAGTTTTTATGACTGGTTCCAACTCGGTTAAGGCTTCGGTAACGATGGTCATGCAAGTCAAAAATTACAAGTGAGATCAGACATTATCTCACAATCAGTGATCGGCTTCTGAAGGCAAGAGGCAACAGGCACTCGTGCAAAAGACAGAACGTAGGTGGGGTTGAAGCATGAAACCCAACGCCCGCATAGTTTACGCTACCGCTAACCCATCCTACAAATAATTGTGCCTCCCTACTTAGGGCTTGCTGAATAAATCTAAAAACCTTGTTGGATAAGACTTTTAGGCCTTTGGTCAATCAAAAATTACCGGATATGGGAGTGATTGGGGGGGGAAATTCAGGTACTTTTCCCCTGAAAATTAGGTAATTGGCCACCTCAAAACTGGTAAAACCCTACACCCCACACCCAACCCCCCCGATGTCGGGGGGGTTGGGGGGGCCACACCCTGCCCCCACCAACAAACTTTTTCAGCAAACCCTACTTAGCTTAACCAATTAGGTTTTAGATTCAATCCTTGTTATCAGTTCACTGTTTACTGTTTACTGTTCACTTGAAATGGCTGACAGCCTTTTTAATTGGGCATTTCAGTTAAACGAGCATTTTGATAATAATGGCTGAGAATGCGGTCATAAGTCACCCCTTGGTCAGCGAGGGAAAAAGCACCCCATTGACTTAAACCGATCCCATGACCGAAACCGCGACCATTAATGGCAAAAGTACCGTTATTAGCTGAAATCGTGAATAGGGTACTACGCAGCTCGAGTATTCGCCGTAATTGGGTATCAGAGATTAATTTAGAGCCTTGATCGCCTACCACACGCATTCTAATCACTCGTCCGTGGGGAGTGGTCCTTTCGGGAGATAGCGATCGCACGCGACCGACACCACCGATTAAACGGCCTAATTCACTGGCACTAAAGTTTTTTGACCATTGAAATACCGGTGCGACTTGATCGTAATCGACGACACCGCGCAGGTAGGGTAAGGGGGAATTCCAAACATCTTCGACATTTTCTGTATGACCCCCAGAGGAGGAGTGAAACACCGCTAGAATCGGTTTGCCGTTGAAGCTCATAATCTGTCCGGCGGTGGCCTCAACTGCCTCGTGGGTGGTAGTAAACTCGCTTTCTAGACCCTTATAAACTTGGGTGCGGGTGGTAGTATCAAGATCGTAGATGCGATTGCCGGAAGTATTCATTTGGTAGAGAGCATAGGTGCGCGCCGCCACGGATTGGGCTTTTAAGGCCTCTTGCGGCCAGGAGGGAATCGCTTCCGCACCGACGACACTATAGAGATATTCCTCTAAATCGACTAAATTTAGGGCTGTCACCCCAGAACCCTGGCGAATGATCCTTGTTCGTCCTCGATACCAGCGATCGTTAATCCAGACGTAACCATCATTCCCCGGTTCGATGAGCAATTGACTGGCCTGCCAATCGGCCAAACCCACCGCTTTTCCTCTGGGATTAGCATTGAGGGCATTCATGGCGGTCAATTCTCCTAAGACTCTGCCGGCCCCATCTTTCACCACAGCATCGGTGGAACTGCCCACGGAGACGGCACTAACACCTTTACTGATGGCAATGCGTAATTCGACAGCAGCTTGGACTGGAGCGATAATCAAAGCCCAAAAAACTAGGACGAGCCAGCTATGGGCAGGCAGGCGCTGCAGGTAACTACCCAGCAGCCTTGCTGTGTGTTTATTGGTCATGGGGATCGGACTCCTCACACAATCGATCGATAATCAATTTTACCCGGACTGGGATTTTTTTGCTACTCCGGTTCAGAAAAATTTTTCCTCCATCACTTTTTCCCGATTGTCTGACAATTTTTCTATCCTCTGTACCCTGAATGGGCAAATTGCCTTATTTTATCCGATTAATCGGGATTTATTCCAGTTAGTCGATTATTCTAACTAGGGAGGCGTTAAAAATTATCATATTTCCCCCCTTATCAAGGCGGGATTAAGGGTAGGGTTGATTCATGAATCAACCCTACTATGAATAAACCCTAGGATTAAGAGGGGATCAAAGACAAAATCCATCTTCAATTTAATTCTAACCACTTACTTAAGTAGTCCAGCAAAATTAATTTTCTAGGTTCGAGTGGACAATCGCCAATTCTTGCCGCCAAACTACCAGGGATTTCTCCCAAGCTAGTTCCCATTTTTGCGCTAAAAAAGGTCGAGTATTTTTGCCCAAATTATAGGCGATGACAATCTCTTCCCAGAGAGAATGTAAGGAAAGTGGGGAAGAAAATAAAGCTCCCAATAATCCCCCTAAAAGTATGACAATAGCTAGAGGGCGACGAGTTTGACTTAATTCAAAAGCTTTCAGTTGCAATTCTCCCATGCCATCGACACCAAAACCCGTGACTATATGCCAGATATCGTGATTTTGCCGTAGGCGAAGCAGCAGATAATCTGTATCAGAATTGACCTGAATAGACCGATAAAAATTAGGATCAAAATTGAGACTAATTAGGTGAGTAGCATAATGATAACCCTGGGAATCCTCTGGGAGTTTCAGCAGGGTTTCTAAACAGGGACTAGCGGCCAGATATCTTTGGGCAATTATTTGAGCGGTAGCTCGATCGCTTTTTTTATAATTTTATATTTTATAACCCCCTATTATTCGAGTTCTTGAGGTTCAATAACCAACTTAATTCCCTGAATAATTAATTTGATTTTTTTCCGAGAAAGTCTTCCGATAGACTCCGTGGCTCTTCTGGTTTCTGTGTGGAAACGAGGTCTATACTGATAGTTTCTTCAGCAAAATAGCAATAAAAGTCTTGCCTGATAAGTATTTCACGATTCCATAAGCAAAAATTATCACACAAAGTCGAGAAGAGCCACTCCGTTAAAAGACGCTTATCAACCGTGAAAACCTGTGAAACATTAACAACACTGGATTCAGGTAAATTCCCTTCACCCTCATTCAATAAAACATTACCAATAGCTTTTGCTCGTCTCAAATTGGTTGTTAATGGACACA
>NZ_JAPZSO010000055.1:0-7686 GCF_027531715.1 Microcystis sp. LE19-8.1F
CTGTTAAAATCAGGTTAGCGATCACTATACAGCCAACTCTACGGAATCGCTCTACTCCAGATACAGTCAACGGTACAGCCATTTTCAAGGGAAAAATGTACCCAGTAGCCTCTTTTCAATTTTTTCTGAGAAGCGACCTGCAGTAAGGGTTTTGTTAATTTTTTAGTATTTCTGTATGGGGGAAGTCCAGTTATTACATCTGGTTTAATAAAGCTATTTGATGTAAATCAAATTCTTCAACACGAGAACGACCCAGAAATTTTGGATATGCTTCAAGAGTACGGCTATTCATGAAATTTGTACCGACTTCTATTTACCACCTCACCTCAACCGTGGCACTGGCATCATTGCCGAACACATCGACTAACCGGACAGCGATCGCTGCCCATATCCCTAACAACTGCATTTGGAGCAGTATCGATCGCCGGTTCGACTGGGAAAAAATCGCTAGGGGATGCGATCGATAGAACAAGGGGAAGCGAAATCTAGGTTAGCTTTCCCGTCACGTTTTGCTTTTCTGGTTTCTGTGTGGAATTAATTTCTAGCTTTCTTGTTTGTGGCTTAGTAAGGTTGAGAATTAGTAGGCTAATTTCAGAAGTAATAGAAAGGGAGCAATCAGGGGAAGTAATTGACGTTATAATTAGCCATAGTTTTCCGTCAAAATTGGATTTTGTCTCTTGAAACTCTGATTAATCGGTTTTTAGAGCTAATTTTGACTATTGGTCTAATCTGCCGCTATTCTTTGCTGTGACTGACTTATAAATTTTTGGAGATGTCTATTATAACCAAAAAAGCGATCGTAATATATAAGTGATCTCACTAACATTGTTCTTCAGTCTTATATCTGCGAATAGCACTGTTCATCAGGTTAATCTGCTCTGCGTGAAATGAAGGGGGCATGGCACCATGAGTCGTGTAGTCTAATCCATCGTGCATGACATCTGTTGGTAATTCAGAGTGATCTAAACCTAAGGTATGACCAATCTCATGAGCAATCGTGTTGGCAATTAAATTAGATAGACTACTAATACTAAGATTGCCTCTACAAGAAGCATAAAAAACTTGATCGATTCTGATAATTGCATGACCAGTAACTTTACCTAATAAGAAGCTCGCTACTCCTAAATAATCTACTGGCTGACTGTCAGCAAATACATAAACATGAGTAAATTTATCTTGCCATTCCTGACTGTTAGGTGGTTCTGTAGTAAGAAAAACCTGAACACCTCTGAATGCACCATACAGTCTGGAAAAAGCTTCCATAAAAATTGCACTCATGGTTTCTTGATATTCGGGTAAGACTGCCATATTTGAAATATCTATCCAAATACAATGGCGACTTTTTTCTGAAAAATTTCGCAAGGGAAAACCGCAGTTAGGACAAAATTCCCATTCTGCTTGAAGGCGCAATCTACAAGATTGACACCTGAGTTTAATTGGTCTAGTGAGATCTATACGCTGAGATAGAGATTGTTTGAGCTTGCGGTTGTATTTAGTTAAGTCCAGTCGTTCAAATAAAGATGACATAGCTTTCCTTTACTAAGCATAAGAACCGACAATTTCTCCTAATCCGTTGACACTAACTCCATTTCCAATTGCAGCTAACTTCCACTCGTCGTTATGTTGGTATAACTCTGCCATAATCATTCCCGTAGCACCTTTGTATTCATTTCCTGATAGATTGTAGCGAGCAAGCTCTTTGTTGTTAGACATATCTACTAATCGTACAAATGCGTTTTTTACTTGGAAAAAGTCTTGTTTTCTGGCTATACAGTCATAAATATTGACTGTAAAAACCAGTTTGGTAATTCGTGATGGCACTAAGGAAAGATCAACAATGATTTGCTCATCATCTCCCTCTCCTGCCCCCGTCAAGTTATCTCCTAAGTGAGTGATTCCTCCCGATCGATGCTTGAGATTGCCAAAATAAACTATATCGTCCTTGTCTCCAACTTTTCCGTTACTGCCCAAGCAGATTACTGAAGCATCTAGGTCGTAGTTCGGTCTGTTACTAAATGCGCCGAACAAGCCACCCCCAGTTTGTTCCACTACATCCCATCCTAGTCCACAAATAATTTTTTTCAGACCAGGTGCCTCTTTTGTCAGGGAAATACGTTGCCCTTTCTGTAAATTGATGGCCATAATTTGAACTTTCCTTAGCTATAACGATCTAGCAATGCTTGCAGCCCTCCTTGATAGCCAGAACCCACCGCGTTGAGTGACCATTGCCCATCTTTGCGATAGAGTTCTGCCATGATTAGGGCGGTTTCAATAGAATAGTCTTCTACTAAGTCGTAGCGTACAGCCTCTTGTTTGTTCTGAGCATTAACGATACGTACAAAAGCGTTTTGTACTTGTCCAAAGTTTTGGCGACGTTGCTGTGCCTCGTGAATCGTTACTGTAATAACAATCTTCTTAACTTCTTCTGGTACTTTCTTGAGGTCAATTTTAATAACTTCATCATCCCCTTCACCAAGTCCTGTTAAGTTATCCCCAGTATGTTGGACTGATTTGTTTGGATCAGGGCTGAAAAGATTGTTGTAGAAGATAAAGTGTTTATCTGAGATTAGCTTTTCATTAGCTCCCAACAAAAACACCGACGAATCTAGATCGAAGTCCGATCCAGTGTCAGTGGCTTTGACATCCCATCCCAATCCTACAAATACTTCTGATAATCCAGGAGCAACTTTTTCTAGCGATACTCGTTGTCCTTTTGTTAATGAAACTGCCATAAAATACTCTCCTGGTCAATTGCGTATTGAATGAACTTTACAGTTAAGTCGGAGGGATTTTTCCTGATTTGTCAAGACCTAGTTGGTCACAAAATAAACCAGAACTAATATTACTTTACCCCCCTGTTTTTGTCAAGTGTAAACCAACAGAAATTAACAAAAATTTACATAGAGAGCAGGGTTTAACTGAAAATGGTGGTTATATTGAGCCGCAGGAACAACCGAAGCATCCCGATGATTTACCGTGGTGACTTCATTATAAACTTCTTGGGGAATGATAATTTTGCCAAAGAGTTTTTGGAGTAAGTTAAGTTGACCAACTTTGCCTTTTTCTCATACTCTCAAATCCCTAGTAAACCCTGAAACCCGATGCCAAGCTTGCCCATCTTCTTCTATATCAACGGGCATTATATCCTTCCAAGAACTCCAATAACTTTTCTTCCCAAGGGTTCAGGTAGGGACGTTTCAAAGAACCCAACGTTTCCAAAATAGCCCTCACCGTCTCCTCTTCCCCTAACGACCGGAGTTCAACCAGACGATCGCTCAGTCGTTGCATATTTTGCCGGTGGTCGGGGGAATACTGCAAATCCTTTAAATTCTCCTCTCTAACGGTATATTCACCGTTCCAAGCCCGCACCAGACAGGAAAATTCTCTCACCTCGATCACGATACACCAACAACCACCCAGACCCCGTAAATCGGGGTTATCCTTGATTAGAATTTCGCAGACATCACCGACCCGGTAGGGTATGGGAATTTTGGTTCGCTCCCGGATGCGCTGTACAATATCCTTGACGATGCGACCAGATGGGACTTTACCACCAGCAGCTTCTACCGCCTGCTGCCACACTTCTCTCTGTTGGTCTGGTTCCAGTTGAGTTAGGGGACGGACTTGACGCTCGGAGATTGGCAAAATTTCAGAACCAATGGTTCTCGTTTCGTCTCTGTCTGATTGAGAACCAATGGTTCTCGTTTGCAGATTCTCAAAAACTTCGGAACCAGAAATCAGATAGTCCATCTTGCGACGAGAATAACCAAAACGATCACGGCAATACTCCTCAAAAGTCTTGTGGGTAGAACGGTACAGTCGTCTATCCCGCAGTTCCTTCAAGGCTGTTCCCGCTTCGTAGAAAGCCCTTTCTACCTTGCGTTCCCAGAACAGACGTTGACGTTCCTCTTCTGGTGTCAGTTCATCGACCACCTCTACCCGTACTGATTGCGGGGGAAACAGATCCAGTTCCAAGTTGACCGCCCCTTCCGGTTCGGGTGGCAGCCGTTTACGGTTCTTTTTAGCCCAATCATCCAGCCACACCCGGGGCGAGGCGAACTTGGTGGTGGCCTTAACGGGAATATCGAGGACAAAACCGTTCGCACTGACGGTGCGCTTGGCACTAAAAGAATTGTACTCAAAACGCCACTCTAACCCGTAGGCTGTCCAGATTTGCGGAGAGCGAGACCAGATGCTCACGCCGTTACCTCCCGACTACTTGACTATTTACAGTCGCAAAGTTTGTTTTTTTTATCAATCAGTGATATTAATATTATAAGTGATAGAATAGACGATAACAACAGTTTTTCAGAGAGGTTGTGGACGTGGTGAAACAGAAGAAAACGGTGATGATTCCCGTCGAGATGGTCGAGACTATCTCATGGTCGGAGGAGGCAGGATTGAAGTTAAAGGAGATTCGGGAGGGACAGGGACTATCTCGAAATAAGTTGGTAAATAAGATTAGGGATGCCGGTCG
This sequence comes from Microcystis sp. LE19-8.1F, assembly GCF_027531715.1. NCBI lineage: Bacteria > Bacillati > Cyanobacteriota > Cyanophyceae > Chroococcales > Microcystaceae > Microcystis > Microcystis sp. LE19-8.1F. The sequence goes on from NZ_JAPZSO010000055.1 coordinate 4,478, forward strand.
GGACATTTCACCCCAGCACATCCAAAAGTTGGAGACTGGTTTCAAGGCAATAACGGCAGAAACTCAGACGGCCAAGAGTGTCGGCACGGCTACCCTCCGAGCGATTCTCGACGCTTTGGATTACCCGCTCGATCGGTTCCTCACTGAAATCGGTCACAAGTAAACCTAATTTTGTCTTTTTAATCCCTAAACCGAACCGACGATAACTTCCGAAATTCTCTTGGTTCCAATTGAAGCCTTTTTTTAAGGGACTATACTGGATTTATCCGTTAGTTCCGCATACCTATCCACTGTTTCAGCTTTTTGTCCCCTCGATTCGGTATTTATTTTTTATTCTTAACCCCTCGGAGATGAAAAATTATGCAAAAAGCCGCCTCCTTACCCGATCGCTACCGAATAGGAAAAACCCAGTTTTACGAACGCCGTCAGCACCTGATCCGCTTGGGTTACGACATGGAAGCCGAGAAACACGGTCGAAACAGCTACTACAGTGATGAACAGGTGCAAATATTCGATGACCTAAACACCCACTATAAGAAATGGGGTACTCTCGAAGGTTTTCCGAGTGCTACCCCCGAAATCGCGAATAAACAGACCGAAACCGAGAAAAATGCCTCCGTAACTAACGCCCAGACGGGATTAGTTCAGCGAGAGAGTGAAAAAGTCATAAACGATTCCGTCGATGCCGAAGAAATCTTCGTCGATACCAATCCCTTAGAGGACATTCAAGAGGATAATTTTCGTCGCGTGGATGAGGCCGCCCAGTTTGCCGCCGCCCAGAATCTCGTCGCTTTCAACTACCTGACCGTAAACTATATGAAAGAACGCAATTTCAGCGTACCCGGTCTAAGGTCACAGGTAGAAAAATCTGGTCGTGTGGTCGAGGAGTCCCTAGATTCTCTTAAACAGTCCCCAGAATTAATCGCAAAGAAGCTGATCCAACGTACCAAGAAGGAACCAGAACAGATGACCTAACCTTGATCCTACAGGGTGCGATCGAACGAGAACGCCGTCGTCTGTTACATTGGTTTCTGGTCTGTCAGATCACGGGGTTATTATCCGGTGGGGTGATAGCCTTTTCCCTCAAAGGTGAACCCCTATCGGGAGCGGGTTGGGGATTGGGCATCGGTAATCTCCATTTCGGGGTGTCCGTCGGTTTTCTATCGAGGAAATAGTCGTCACCCGATAATCACGCTTAAGGTTGCGACCACGCAGTTGCCGTGAGACTTCAGACGTTCGACAAAACGAACGTCCGATCACCTCACCCCGTCATATCATCTCCTTACCACCTGGTCCGCTTTCAACAAAATCGAGTACATCTTCTGGATTCTTCTGGGATGCTGGCCAACAATCGATCGAGCGTTGGATTGCATGGCTTCTCTGTGAGTTCAACGATTGAATTCTCGTCAAGTCCGAAGCTTTCAGCGATCTTGTGGGGAATTTCGATATCCATGATCTTCTTGTCCGATAAAGTTAGAAAATTAACCTTAAATACTTATTTAATTCAGTTATCGGTCAAATAAAGGTAAATAACTGCAATTTTTCCCTTAAGTAATCGCATTTAGACCTTTTTTCTCCACCAGAGACAGCAGTTTTAATGCGGGTCTGGCTGGATGTTTCTCTCCCCGCTCCCATTGACTGACCGAATCTTTGGAGACGTTCAGGTAACGGGCAAAAACGGCTTGACTTACCCATTTTCTATAATCATTTCTGATAGGAGAGTTGCTTTATTCATGAAAATTCTAGGCTGGTTTTTTCTGTATTATATCTTATCGCTCACTTCTCCTCAACGAAAAAATCATAAGAATTAAACCGCAAAAGCAAGATTCTGTCAGGGCGTGAAAATTAAGTTTTTAGTCGATGAATTTTTAATTGGGTCGATTTGAATGAATTTGTGATACAATAAAAAGGCTAAAATACTTAATAATTTAGATAATGAATGCGACGACAATTGAAATTGGCACTTTGATTGATCGTTCTCCTAAAATTCGAGGAGGAAGACCAACAATTGCTGGGACAGGAGTGACAGTGCGCCGACTCGTTTCTTGGTATAAATTAGGACTGACTCCTGAAGAAATTTTAAACCGGATGGGACATCCCCATTTAGATTTAGCCAAAGTTTATGCGGCTCTAACTTACTATCATGCCAACAGGGAAGAAATTGAAACTGATTTAGCACAAGAAGAAGCTGATGTGAAACAGTTTGAACAGGAGTGGCTTCAATCTAAGTTAAATAAATAGTCATGCTGGCATTATATTTGGATGAAGACTCGATGGATCAGAGCCTTGTAGCGGCTTTAAGAGCCAGAGGAGTCGATGTGATAACGGCTACAGAAGCAGGAATGTTGGGGCGCTCCGATTCAGAACAATTAGACTATGCTACTGGTCAAGGAAGGATGTTATACACTTTCAATCGGGGCGATTTTTACCGCTTACACACTCAGTATTTAACTGAGGGTAAATCTCATCGGGGAATAATACTCGCCCCTCAACAACGTTACTCTATTGGGGAACAATTGCGACAAATTCTGGACTTGATTTCTGTCAAAACACTTGAACAGATGGAAAATAATGTGGAGTTTATTAAAGGGTAATCTATGCCCAATTTACCAAGATTAAATCTGCTTATAATCCTACAGTTAATCGTCTATTCTAGCTTCATTAATCCTCTGCTGGCACTTTCACAAGAGGAAGGAAATGTAGTTAATAGAGAAGAACAACTGCATGAGATTAATTCTGAACTCCCCTGTCTCGATAGCAGTAAGTACCTAAGCAAAATTAATTACACATATCTAACCCCCTCTTGCCTTTTGCCTCTTGCCTTTATTCACTAGGAAATTTATTTGGCACGACTACTTAAGAGAATTTTATCTGATTTTTTTCAAAATGAGAATTGCTGACAAAAAAGCACCCCCTCGCGGGAGTGCCTTTTCGTTCAGACTAGAACTTAACCATTGATAGCAGGAGCGGTCAGAGCTACAGGAGCCTGTTCACCACTAGCCAAGTCTAAGGGGAAGTTGTGAGCATTGCGCTCGTGCATTACTTCCATACCGATACCAGCGCGGTTTAACACATCGGCCCAAGTACCAATTACACGACCTTGAGAATCGAGAATCGACTGGTTGAAGTTGAAACCGTTGAGGTTAAACGCCATGGTGCTAACACCCATCGCGGTAAACCAGATACCGATTACCGGCCAAGCACCCAAG
>NZ_JAPZSO010000209.1:0-5288 GCF_027531715.1 Microcystis sp. LE19-8.1F
AACTTTAAACTCTAAGACAAACATTTTACGCAGGGGGGACTTAGACAAAATCAGTATAGCACAATAAAAGTTAAGTTAACAAGATATAGTTTAAAAAGCCGTCCTAAAAGGACGGGGCTTTAACCCAAAATTTCGGTAAATTAGTCCTTCATAGGGATAGGGAGACCAATAGGATAAATCGTATAGACCATTAAAACGAAAGCCTTTTTGATACAATTGGTCGTAAATTTTTGTAAAAAATGTATGGCGAAAATCGGAGGGACGAAACCCAACTTCTGAAAGAATCATGGCAATTTTTCTCTCTTCTAGAAAATTGGTTGCTCCAGCTAAAACCTGTAGCTCATAACCCTCTGTATCCATTTTAAGCAGGTCTATCCTATCTATCCCCTGAGCTTGACAAAAATTATCTAAGCTATCAATTGTAATTGCTTCTGTTTTGTCGGTGGATTGGCCTTGATTCTCGCCTATGGGCCGGTTTAAGGCATCGGTGAGGGAGTTTTTTTGAGAATTAGAGTTTAAGATAATTGTTTTTTCTGAAGGTTGCTCGCCTAAAGCGATCGGAAAACAGCGAATTCGCTGATTATCAGCAAATTTTTGAGATAATTGGGCAAAAGTTTCCTTGATTGGCTCGAAACAAAGAATATCAGCTTGAGGAAATTTTTGATGAAAGTAACTACCTGTTTGTCCAATATTGGCCCCGACATCAAAAATAATCTTTGGTTGCTGGTGATGACAAATTCTTTCTATATCTGAGGCCACATCCCAACCAGCAGGGAAGGAATCGGGGGAAACTTTCTTGTAAGTCTGAAGACTCAATTCATGAATCAAATTTTTCAGCCGGCTTTTAATGCTCATAATTGTTTTGTAAATTAGGAGGGTAATTGATACAGCCAATATAGCAGTCGAAGGGACAAGTAACTAGAGTAAAAAAAGTCACTTTAATTATCCTCTGTCCCTGCAACTGTTACTCAGAAATGAGGGATAGAAGCGGTTGGGTAATCCAGTTGAATGCTACGGCGATTTGATGGTTGAGGGTGGGCAGACGGTAGAGATAGACTAAGCGACGGGTAAGATGGGCAAGGGGACCGGCTAATTCTAGTCCTAAACCGCTAATGGTAGCTTCATCGACTCCGAGGGTCAACATTTCGCCTAAAGGTTGATAACGGAAGGGTAAAGCCGGTTTATCGTGGAAACTCGCCCAAATATTCCAAGCGCAGTAGTCGGACTGTTGAAGGGCGACCTGGGCCGTGGCAGTATAGGGTTTATCCTCTTGATCGCGACTATCGGCCGCATCGCCGATCGCGTAGATACTGGGGTTTTCGACAGTTTGTAAATATTGATTAACTTTTAGTAATTTGCGCTCATTATGTGCTAAAGGCAAATTAGCGAGCAGTGGGGAGGCGATCGGACTAACGGTCCAGAGAATTAGATCAACGGGGATATTGTCTATCTGTCCCTTGTAGTCAAGGGAGAGGCGATCCGCTTGGATATCGGCGACGGTGGTTTCTAGGTCTAACCAAACCAGACGTTTTTCTAGGGCTTTTTTGGCGGTGTCGCGGTTAAATTGGGTTGAAGGTCCGAGAATATCGCTATTTCTTTCGATCAGACGAATTCTTCCCCTTTCTCCGAGGCGATCGGCCAGCTTACAGGCTAATTCTACGCCGCTATAACCGCCCCCGATAATGGCGACCCGAATTTTATCGCGATCGGATTGTTCTAGGGTTTTGAGTCGATCCCGAAGACGATAGGCATCCTCTAGACTACGAAAGGGGATAGCGTGGGTTCTGGCCCCGGGTAGGAAGTCAAGGGAAGATTGACCACCGAGGGCGATGACGAGGCGGTCATAGCATATATTGTTTTGATTGTCAAGGGTTATTTTATGATTATTAACATCGATCGCCGTGACGGTTCCCTGTTGGAAGTCAACGGGGGTATTAGCGAGCAATTCGCTGAAAGGGGGAGCAATTTCCCAGGATTGCAGTTCTGAGGTGACTAATTCGTAGAGAAGGGGAGAAAATAAAAAGCGATCGTTTTTATCAATTAAGGTAATTTGAGGGGGGTGTTGATCGGGCCAAGGCAATTGACTCAAACGTAAAGCAGTATAGAGTCCACCAAAACCACCACCGAGAATACAAATTTTTGGGATTGAGTCAGTCATATCGATCGCTGAGGGTTTTGTTTCTTATTTTGACACTCCCTGCCGTAAAATGGCTCTCTTATTCTTTGTGTGATCAGTTTAACTGATATAGAAGCGATCAATCTTTGTGTCCTTTGTGCCTTTGTGGTTCGTTCCACGCACTCGCCAGCAAGACTGTATCTTAGAATACATTTTACCCACCAAACCTAAGAGAGCCGTAAAATGGACGGGGAAACTTAAACCCAAATTTTCGGCAAAGCGAGGAAAGAAAAATAGTTTTATATTTATCTACCCAGCCAAATCGTCAACAAAGCCACAATTGTAGCCAGAAAAAGGATATGATTCATCCAATCGTCGAAAGACCAATTTTTAAACATATTTAGTTCCTTAAAATCGAGGCTTACCGCTCAACAGCTTACCTTAATTTCTGATAGAAGTGCTATTGGCTGCAGCTGGTTGACTCTGGCAATATATTAAGATTAGTTAAACGTAGGTTGGGTTGAAGTATGAAACCCAACGCCCGCATAGTTTACGCTACCGCTAACCCATCCTACAAATAATTGTGCCTCCCTACTTAGGGTTGGCTGAAAAAGTTTTTCGTGGGGGTAGGGTGTGGGGTGTGGGCTTCGGCCGTGAGCTCAGCCGAACGGGTGTGGGGTTTTAGCGATTTTGAGGGGGTCAATTACCTAATTTTCAGGGAAAAAGTCCCTGAATTTTCCCCCCGATCACTCCCATGTCCGGTACTTTTTGATTGACAAAAGGTCTAAAAGTCTTACCCAACAAGGTTTTTAGATTTATGCAGCCAGATATACTTAGAAGTGCTATGGCTGGTTGACTCTGCCAATATATTAAGATGAGTTAAGGGCAGTAAAGAGATCGTTAAATCAATCATAAATTGTTATAGTCCATTTCCTCCAGAGCCTAGCATAGAGGGGAAGCATCCTTAATCCCTAGGTAATTGCATGAATGGACTACAACAACAGATTATCAGTCTTGATCGGAAAGTCGATCATCTACAGGATATTGTCGAAAGCCTCAGCCAGCAAATTGCTATCCTAGCTGGGGATAAATCGAATCATTCCCCGCGAGAATCCCTGGAAATGGTCGGGTTTTCCGAGTTATCGGATAATAGCCTCTACGATCATAAAGATATTCTCCGAGATCACGGTGGCAAACAAGCCGCGGCTGTCAATGGCGATAATCCTTTTTCCGATGAAATCCAAATTCGCCGATTAACGGCACAATTGACGGCGGCTTACAACCGCATTGCAGCTCTCGAAGAACAATTACTCAGCTATCGCATCCATTCCTAGTTAATTTCTGCCCAGAGGATTGGTGGAAGATTGTGAGTTAGAATTAGGCAGACTGGGTAAACCGGGGAAGGTGGGATTAGTCGGCAAATTGGGCAAAGGATTGCTATTTTCCATTGTGGGATTGTTAGCCTCCCCCGATAGAGTCGCTAAAGCCACGCGATCGCCGCCCACCTGTCGCAGCAGGTCTAAAACCCCAACCACTTCGTTGTAACTGGAATTACGGGAGGCATTCAGTACCATCAGTCCATTGGGACTATATTGATGATAATTCTTGATCGCCTCAAACAACTGGGGGCGAGTCACCATCTGTTTTTCGACGTAGAGTTGTCCGAAATCATCGAGACTAACCACCAACATTTCCCGCATCGGGGTGGTGGCGGTACTAGCTTTCGGTAAATCGAGGCTGATCGCCTGTTGCCGAGATAATCCCACTGCACCGAGAATAAAGAAAGTGAGAATACAGAAAATTACATCGATCAGAGGAATGATATTAACCTGCACATCCTCTTGAATGCGGTGTTGATCATGCCATAATTTCAGGGGACGAGCCGTAATATGGCTGCTTTTTGTTGTTTTGGGTTGCTGGATTTTAGTTTCGGCCATGGCTGATAAGGGAGAGATTTAGCGATCGAGCGGTTTTTCTAGGTTAGCACTGAGGGCGTATTGTTGGTCTTCTCCATCTAGCCAACGTTGACGGTAGATAATTTCTAAATCACTGCCGGCCTTGCGGAAAATTCGGGCTTGATTGAACCAGAGTCCCTGAAAAATGCGATAGAAAGCGAGGCTAAAAATAGCGACAATTAAGCCGGTAGCGGTGGAAATTAAAGCTTCACTAATACCTAAAGTTACCCCAGCTGTAGAGGAAGTTCCCAGGTCACTTAATTGAATATTGGCCAAAGAGGTAATTAAACCGAGTACCGTCCCTAATAATCCTAACAGGGGGGAAAGGGCGATGACTGCCTCAAGGATTTTATCGCCCCGTTTCATTAGGGATAACTGTTCATCGGCAGCCGATTCGAGGGCAAAGTGAAAAACCTCTGGATCTGGATTTTCTAAGCGAAGAGGTGCATAAAGATAACTACCAATGGGATGATTGCGGGAATCTCTGGCGACTTTTGTCGCCAAATCCCAATTACGGATGGCCGATTCCATAATCCGGTTTAAAATCTGGCCTTCACTGAGGAGGGTGCGACTCCAAAACCAAATTCGTTCGATAATAGTGCTAAGAGCTAAAATAGACAGAAAAAGCAGCGGCCACATGGCCACTCCGCCTTTTTGGATTAAATCAGTTATACTCACGAGTTGTTTTGTCCCTCCAATACCGGGCGATCGGGTAATGATTATAGTTTAGGATTTAGGTTTATAGATTGACATTTATCGTCCTTACGCTGACTTACAATACAGGATGAGATGGGGCTTTTCAAGGGGCCAGAAGATGTCAAAAAAGGGATTGCCCTGACTCCATTTGAACCTAATTCTGGCCTGAGAAGTCTAAACCACGGCTATCTAATACCAAATCCGTTGAGTATAGGCTACATATCAGGATAGGCAATAGGCAATAGGCAATAGGCAATAGGCAATAGGCAATAAGTAGTCGTGCAAAATTAATTTCCTAGTCGAGACAGGAGACAGGCTTCGGCCGTGAGCTTTTGCGTTCGACAAAAGCTCACGCCGAGGTCCGAACGGAGACGGTCGTCAGGAGACGGTCGTCGGGAGACGGGAGACGGGAGACGGGAGACGGGAGACGGGATACAGCTATTAGGGATCGGATTTGAGTTTTCAGTTCACTGTTTCCTCACATCAGAAGTCTGACGGAGTAGTGGCTTAGATGTGTAATT
>NZ_JAPZSO010000086.1:0-3435 GCF_027531715.1 Microcystis sp. LE19-8.1F
TTATACATCTAAATTTAGCTTTATTCATCCCTCTTTGATTAGAAAAGATGATAAAAAAGCTGATTTCTCAACAGAAAAACTTATCTTAAATTCGGGCTGATTTTTGAGAGTTTTTGTTTTTTACTTTTTCAGCAAACCCTAATTATTCAAGAAAGATTAGGAATAAGTGATAGAGAAACCGTCGAACAAATTAGTAAAAAACCTTACCTACAATACTTTATTTGGCTAAAAAACTATCAAATAGAATTCTCATTTGATGCCTCAATAATGGTATATTTTCAAAAAAAATTAACTTAAACCTCCTTAACAAAATTAACCAAGAAATGGTGAAAAAAGGCCGAGAAATTACCCAGTACAAAAAATCTGGTGACGGAGCAGAAGAGCGAGGAGAAGAAAGTGAGCAGCCCAATGCAGGAAAATTAATATTAGATGCGACGGCTCGACTGAGCTTCGCCGAACGTCTTGTGCGCCCGCCGATATTAAGTATCCCACAGATTTAGATCTATTAAATCAAGCTCGTCAAGGAACGGAAAAAATCCGATATTGTCTCTACCAGGAAGTCAAATAAAAGTTAACTAAGAAACCAATAACTTCCCGAAAAATAGCGAGAAATAACTATTTAAAAGTCGCTAAAAAACGTCGTCAGTCTCAAAAAAAAAGACGGAAAGCTATTGGTCAACAACTGGGATATATTCAAAGAAACTTAGGTTATATAGACCAACTAATTGAATTAGGAGCCTCCTTAACTTGTTTAAGTAAAAGATTATATAAACTGCTATTAGTCATTGAAGAAGTCTCTCATCAACAACGGGAGATGTGGTCAGAGAAAAAAACAAGGGTTGACCAGAGAATCGTCAGTTTAAGTCAACGTCTCGACTTCGCTCGACGTTGACCCGTTCGGACCTCGGCGTGAGACTTCGGACGTTCGGTGGTAACCGTTCAGGGGGGGAACGAAATCTGGTAATCTAAGAAGCATGGATGAGAAGCAGCTACTAGAGACGGCAGGAATTGGCGCAGAGGATTGGGAGAGGACGACCGCCAGCGTCAGACAGCTAGTAGTGCAGTTAGGTTTGAAGATAGAGCAACTAGAGCAACACCTCAAAGAATTAGAAGAATCAAAGGAGCAGCTTGAGGAGAAAGTCAATCGTAACTCAGACAACTCCCATAGCCCGCCTGCCTCAGATGCCCCGAACGTCGAGAAGAAAAAGCCAAAAAAGCCAACAGGAAAAAAACGAGGCGGGCAACCAGGACACCCCGGTCATAGCCGTCCCCTGTATCCAGTAGAAGCCTGTGACAGCGTCACCGACCACTATCCCGAAACTTGCAAATGTTGTGGCGAACCACTGCAAGGAGTGGACACCAACCCCTACCGCCATCAAGTGGTAGACATTCCCCCTATCCAACTGCACATCGAAGAGCATCGCCTACACCAACTAACCTGCCTTCACTGCGGCGAGAAAACCAGAGCGGTACTCCCCTCTGAAGTAGAGGCGAGTGGCTACAAAGAGAGAGTGGTGGCCATCGTCTCGGTCTTGAGTGGGATGTACCGCCATTCTCATCGGATGGTAGTTTCAGCCATGTCCGACTTGTTTGGGGTGAAGATGTCACTGGGGACAGTAAATCGTCTGAGAAGGGAAGGGAGTGAGGCGGTGTCGGGAACAGTAGAGGAGGCTAAAGCCTACATCCAATCCGCGCCGATAGTGGGAGCCGATGAGACGGGCTTCGGGCAAGGAAATACTGATGGCAACAATCCGCAAAATAAGAGAGCTTGGCTGTGGGTTGCCGTTACCCCACTGGTCGCCTTCTTTCAAGTCATGCTGTCTCGCTCCACTGCCGCCGCCCAATCTTTATTGGGGGAGAATTTCCGGGGAATTCTCAATAGCGATCGCTACAATGCCTACAATTGGGTCGATGTTGACCAAAGACAACTCTGTTGGGCGCATCTAAAACGAGAGTTCACAAAAATCTCAGAACGCCAAGGCCTATCTCGTCAACTGGGACGAGACTTACTGGCTCAGCAGAAAAAGTTATTTCGGCTCTGGCAGCGAGTGCGAGATGGAACACTGAGCCGAAGTGAGTTTCAGTCATTAGTGTCACCGATTCGAGCGCGGGTGAGGAGTTTACTCGAGCAAGGAGCGGCGTATCAGATTGGCTCCAAGGAGAAGACTCCTTTGGCGAAAACCGTTCGCACTTGCCAGCAACTGCTGAAAGTGGAGCCAGCCCTCTGGTTGTTCGTCACCGTCGAGGGATTGGAGCCGACGAACAATGCCGCTGAGAGAGCGATTCGTCCGGCGGTGCTGTGGCGGCGGACTAGCTTTGGTTCTCAAAGCGAGGCCGGTAGTGTGTTTGTGGCGCGGATGCTGACAGTAGTGACGAGTCTGCGTTCTCAGAACCGGAATGTCTTGTAATTCATGACTGAGGCGATTCGAGCCTCTAGGGGGGGCAGTTCTTCTCCCTCTCTCCTGCCCCAGGAAGATTCTTCCACTGAGTCAATGACACTGGCTGCTTGACATCCCCCCCTGAACGGTTACGATGAGAGAGTTAGGTTTAAGCCGAGGAACTAAATTATTTTTGAATGATGTAAATATTACAAAAGAGCAGGGATTTGTCCCGTTTAACTTAGCGGGTAAGTGGAAAAAAACTTACCGAGGGTTTCCAACAAAAGAACCTTGGTATATTTTGACTAACTTTGAAGATTTAGAGACAGCAATAATTGCCTATCAAAAAAGATTTGATATTGAGGAGATGTTTCGAGATTTTAAGTCTGGAGGCTATAGCTTAGAAGGTTCTCAATTAGCACCGTAATACCTATCAAAGCTGATAATTGTTATAGCTATCGCCTATACAAGTGCCACACTGCAAGGTAAAAAAATTAAGGATATGGGAATCCAAAAATATGTAACAAGACCTGAAAAAAGATATAAAGGTCAACGCAGACACAGCAGTTTTTATGTGGGTCAACATCTCTATCATTGGCTCTTGAATATCTTCAGCCGCTCGCTCATAGGACTCATTGGCACTCAACAACAAGCAACACTTTTCCAGATAGGGGCTCCATTGGGTGTAGGCTTTGATCTCCAGTTTTTCAGCTTGTTTCTCCCTCACACTCAATCGTCCAATAATGCTATCGATACTCCGTTTGCGGCCACTCGTTGTGCCACTACTTGTGGCCATAAAAAAATCCCGCTCTCTGGACTGACATGCTCAAGCAGATGCTTTCGCACTACCTCCTCAATCCCTGCTAATGTTTTCACCTGTTCCGGGTCAGTTTCTTCAGACAATAAGGCGGCGATAGCTTGAGCGTGAGCTTGAATTTGGGCTTTTTTGTCAGTATCCATAAGTCTCTTACTATGTAGGTGATCTACTCATAGTGTAGCTCCATCTCAGAAAACCAGATTTAAGTATTTATGCTCATGGCAAAAGTGGGATGCACTC
>NZ_JAPZSO010000038.1:0-24900 GCF_027531715.1 Microcystis sp. LE19-8.1F
GCAAAATTAATTACACATCTAAGCCACTACTCCGTCAGACTTCTGGTGTGAGGAAACAGTGAACTGAAAACTCAAATCCGATCCCTAATAGCTGTCTCCCGTCTCCCGTCTCCCGTCTCCCGTCTCCCGTCTCCCGTCTCCTGACGACCGTCTCCTGTCTCGACTAGGAAATTAATTTTGCACGACTACTTAGCTATCCCTTTTTACTCAAGAAATATGGTATGATGGGAAATTGTGAGTTTTACGAAAGCCGATGAAAACGGAAGAGATTATCAAATCAATCGAAGCCGAGTATCTCAAGAGCGATCTGCCCATTATCCATGTCGGTGACACGATCCGGGTAGGGGTGCGAATCGTCGAAGGAGATAAAGAGCGGATTCAGCCCTACGAGGGTATTGTCATCGCCAAACGCCATGGCGGTATCAACGAAACGATTACAGTACGCAAAGTCTTCCAGGGTGTGGGAGTAGAAAGAGTCTTCCTGCTGCACTCGCCCCGGGTTGCCAGTATCAAGATCATCCGTCGTGGTAAAGTACGTCGGGCGAAACTCTACTATCTGCGCGATCGGGTTGGCAAAGCCACCAGGGTACAAGAACGTTTCGATCGCCCTCTCTAAAAAATTTCCGGCGACAGCCTAACCAAGAAAGTTGCTCAATCGCCAACAACTACGCTATAATAAATAAAGGCCTTAAAAAAAGCCAAATAGTTTAGCGAATGGGCGCTCTTAGTTCAGTTGGTAGAACGCAGGTCTCCAAAACCTGATGTCGGGGGTTCAAGTCCTCCAGGGCGCGTTTGGTAATCACCAAGCCGATAACTGCAAAAGACATGATCTAAATGTCTGGGGGTTAGTGTGGGTTGTCCGGTGAAAATGATAAGTTAAGGATAGCTTGAGTATCATTTTAAGGAGTAGCGATCGTGGCCAAAAAAGAAACCCTAGAAAAAGACACGAGCGACAAGAAAGAGGGAAGCTCTTTTCAGGTCAAGGAATTCGTCAATGAAACCAAAGAAGAACTCGCCAAAGTCGTCTGGCCTTCCCGTCAGCAACTTTTGAGTGAATCAGCGGCCGTGATGTTAATGGTGACTTTGGTAGCCACTCTCATCTATCTGATTGATAAATTCTTTGCCTGGGGTGCGGGGAAGGTGTTCCCATGAGTCTAGAAGAAGAACAGTTTCCCGAAGAAGTCAATCTTAGCGACCTACCGAAAAAACCCCGTTGGTATGCCGTGCAGGTGGCTTCCGGTTGTGAGAAACGGGTCAAAGCTAATTTGGAACAGCGCATCCACACCCTCGATGTGGCCGATCGCATTCTGCAAGTCCAGATTCCCCAAGCGGCCACCGTCAAAGTCCGCAAGGATGGTTCACGGCAACACGGCGAGGAAAAAGTCTTCCCCGGTTATGTCCTGATCAAAATGATCATGGATGATGACGCTTGGCAGGTGGTAAAAAACACCCCCCACGTGATCAACTTTGTCGGGGCCGAACAAAAACGGCACTATGGACGCGGCCGCGGTCACGTCACCCCGCTACCCTTGAGTATGTCAGAAGTCGATCGCATCTTCAAACAAGCTCAGATTCAAGAACCCGTCGTCAAAATCAATATGGAAGTTGGCGATCAAATCTTGGTCCTATCCGGTCCATTTAAGGACTTTGAAGGGGAAGTGATCGAAGTTAGTCCCGAGCGCGGCAAACTCAAGGCCCTGCTCTCCATTTTTGGTCGGGATACCCCGGTCGAATTGGAATTTAATCAAGTCGAAAAACAAAACTAAATCATGGCTAAAAAAGTCGTCGCAATTATTAAACTAGCTTTACCTGCTGGTAAGGCTAACCCTGCTCCTCCGGTCGGTCCTGCTTTAGGTCAACACGGGGTAAATATTATGGCGTTCTGTAAAGATTACAACGCTAAAACCGCCGATCAGGCCGGGATGATCATCCCTGTGGAAATCTCCGTTTTTGAGGATCGTAGTTTTACCTTTATCCTCAAAACTCCCCCGGCTTCCGTTCTCATCCGTAAAGCGGCCGGTGTGGAAAGAGGTTCCAACGAACCTAACAAGAAATTTGTCGCCACCATTACCCGCGACCAATTACGCGAAATCGCCCGGACTAAAATGCCCGATCTTAACGCTAACGACATCGAAGCGGCCATGAATATTGTGGCGGGAACGGCCAGAAATATGGGTGTCAAGATCTCAGACTAAATCTTATTTCGGGGAGAAGTTAAGCTTCGTTATTACCCAAGGAGCAACAAATCAGATGGTAAGAAAAGTTTCACGACGTTTGCGAGATGCCCAGGCTAAGGTAGAAAATAAAGCCTACGAGCCATTAGAGGCACTGACATTATTAAAGGAATTAGCGACGGCGAAATTCGACGAAACCGCCGAAGCTCATATTCGTTTAGGTATCGATCCTAAATATACCGACCAACAACTGCGGACAACGGTAAGTTTACCCAAAGGAACCGGACGCACGGTGCGAGTAGCGGTCATTACTCGCGGGGAAAAGGTACAGGAAGCGAACAACGCCGGGGCCGATATCGTTGGTTCAGAAGAATTAATCGAAGAAATCGCCAAGGGGATGATGGATTTCGAGGTTTTGATCGCCACCCCCGATATGATGCCGAAAGTGGCTAAATTAGGTCGTCAACTCGGTCCACGGGGTTTAATGCCCTCACCGAAAGGGGGAACCGTAACCACCGATTTAACCGGGGCAATCGCTGAGTTTAAAGCGGGTAAATTGGAATTCCGGGCCGATCGCACCGGGATCGTTCACGTTCAATTTGGTAAAGCTTCTTTTAGTGCCGAGGATCTGTTAGTCAATTTGAAAGCTTTACAGGAAACGGTGGACAGAAACCGGCCTTCCGGGGCCAAGGGGCGTTACTGGCGCACGGTTTACGTTTCTTCCTCCATGGGGCCATCGATTCAGGTGGATATTAGCGCCCTGCGGGATCTGAAATTAGCGGAAGGTTAATGACAGTTATTTTTTCCTGAAAAAGCCTCCAAGGGATTGGGGGTGTTTTTTTGGGATTTTATCTCCTTATCTTTATTTTCAACTATTCTAATACTAAATCTGGTTATTAAAAACTGATTATTTATTCACCCTTTTGCAAGAGTGCCTTTTGCAAGAGTGCCTTTTGCCTGTCCTGATATGTAGCCTATACTCAAGGGATTTAGTATAAGATCATTGATTTTCATTTTTGGGTTCTTCTATAATCAATACAGCATGATATTGTCCTTCTTTTAAATTTGAGGGAACTTGTACGGTTAATTGACCTTCATTGTTAACGAATGCTTCAACTTCAATAGTTTTCATGTTAACACATCTCTCTTCATTTTCTGCTATAATCTTAATGGTAGAAGCATCTTTATCTGCTAAAGACCGAGCATACTTTCCTCTCACTGCATTTTTTAAATGAGACTCCGTTAAAACCTCAGAATAATCATCTAACATTTCATCATCGTTGATGGGATCATTGATTACTTTGTTCATAGATTTTTCTTTCATGTTTATTTACTCTCCTAGCACTAATGATTCTGATGTTTCCTTGTCTTTCAGTATGAACAACTAAAAGCAAGCGGTTTTGACTAGAATAACCAATTGTCAAAAAACGATCTTCTAAGATTGAATGAGTAGGATCATCTAAAGTCAAAGAATAGGTATCTTCAAAGACAGTTTTAGCCTCATTAAAAGAAATATCGTGTTTTCTCAGATTTATCTTAGCTTTATCTTCATCCCATTCAAAATTAGTCGTCACCATCTCAATTATACACAATAAATAAAATAAGTGGTATAAAAATCGCCCACCTTACTAAGTACCTAAGCAAAATTAATTACACATATCTAACCACCTCTTGCCTCTTGCCTTTTGCCTTTTGCCTTTCTTCACTAGGAAATTATTTTGCACGACTACTTAGGCGTTAAAAATTATCAGACACCCCCCTTATCAAGGGTAGGGTTGATTCATGAATCAACCCTACCTTATCAAGGAGAGCAGGGGGGATCGAACCTAAAATCAATTTTTAATTTAATTATAACCAGTTACTTATGCTTGCTCAGATTGGGAAACCACAAAAGCACGAAGAACAACCACAGACGACCAAGGGAAGAACGAACTGAACAATTAATGAATGCTTGTTTCCCTGATCTTTCTGGTGCAATTAATTGGGAATTCCGGCCCGATCGCACCTGGATCGTTCAGGTTCAATTTGCTAAAGCTTCCAAAGGACTCCAAGTAATTGGGGGCGTTTTTTTGGCTTGATCGCCCGATTGATATAGAATCAAAAGGCTACACTCAAGATTAATCGCTTGAACTATTCTCTTGTATCTGTTCCTAAAGCCAGCGTGTGGATTGTAGATTCCCCTAATGCCCGTATTTTAGCCCCTAGTGCGATCGCTCTTGGTAACTTTGATGGTTTGCACCTAGGTCATCAAACCGTCCTACAGCCAATTTTTCGGGATGACCCCGCTTATCCCACCGTTGTTAGTTTTACTCCCCACCCGCGGGAATTTTTTACGGGAGAAAAATGGCAATTATTAACTCCTCTAGGGGAAAAGGTAGAGGTTTTAGAGAATTTAGGCGTTAAACAATTAGTTTTACTGCCTTTCTCTGCTGAATTAGCTTCCCTAACTCCCTTGGCTTTTGTCGAACAGATTTTAGTAGAAAAATTACAGGCTAAATCGATTAGTGTTGGTCAAGATTTTCACTTCGGTTATCGTCGTCAAGGTACAGCCGAAGATTTATTACAGATCGCCTCTCAATTTAATATTAAAGTCGAGATTGTTGGTTTAAAAAACTGTGGGGCGGGTCGGATTAGTAGTTCCCTAATTCGTCAAGCTTTGGCGGCGGGAAACGTTGAGCAAGCTGGGCAAATGTTAGGTCGTCCCTACAGTTTAACCGGTCGCGTGGTCATCGGGCAACAGCTGGGCAGAACATTAGGTTTTCATACCGCTAATCTACAGGTTCCCCCCGATAAATTATTGCCGCGATTCGGGGTTTATTGCGGTTGGGTGCATCTCGATGCTTCTCGCTTACCGGCAGTTATGAACATCGGTTATCGTCCCACGATCGAGGGAAAAACTATCAGTGTGGAAATCCATTTATTGGATTGGTCGGGCTATGTATATGATCGCATTTTAACGATGGATTTAGTGCAATTCCTGCGACCAGAACAGAAATTTAATTCTCTCGATCGATTAAAAAATCAGATCGAGATAGACTGCGATCGCTCTCGATTAATTCTAACTTCTGTAACTGACAACTCCTAATATTTTTGGTATTCTCTTTCCACCTGAACCGACTTAAAATCTTGATTTCGCCCACTGGCAACAATTCTTAACTAATTTTCTTCATGCTCCCAACCCTAACCCCGATTAGCTCCCTAGCAGAAAATTTCCCGCCATTGTCTGTCAACTTTCCTCGCTAGTTTGGGCAAATTAGGAAAAGAATCGTTAAGATTAAAAAAAACTTAACATTAATCTTCTTGACAGAATACCCCATTTGTGCTATGAGAGACGCTATTGATATTTTGATGGAAAATTTGAGCCAGAGCATCGTCGGCCAAACCGAATCGATTCGCCTTGTGCTGGTGGCTTTGCTCAGTGGTGGTCACGCTCTCCTGGAAGATGTCCCCGGAGTCGGCAAAACCCTGTTAGCCAAATCCTTAGCGCGTTCAATTAACGGTCGTTTCCAACGGGTACAATGCACCCCTGACCTCCTCCCCAGTGATATCACGGGAACCACGATCTGGAACCCCAACAGTCGCGAATTTGAATTTATCCCCGGCCCCGCTTTTGCTAACGTCCTGTTGGCCGATGAAATCAACCGGGCCACCCCGCGCACCCAATCGGCACTTCTAGAAGTCATGGAAGAAAAACAAGTTACCATTGATGGAGAAGCGCGGCCGGTCCCCCAACCCTTCTTTGTTATCGCCACCCAAAACCCGATCGAATATCAAGGTACTTTTCCGCTTCCAGAAGCGCAAATGGACCGTTTTGCCGTTTGCCTGAGTTTGGGTTATCCCAGCGCGGCAGAAGAATTAAAAATGTTACAAAGACAGCATTCTCAAGAGGCGGTTAAATCCCTAGAAGCTTGTATTTCCTTAGAACAGGTGGGAGAATTGCAAAGATTAGTCAGTCTGGTTCGGGTCGCTCCCACTTTACAGCAATATATCGTCGATTTAGTCCGCGCTACCCGTGACCACGAAGATATTAGTTTAGGAGTCAGTCCCCGGGGTTGTGTGGTTTTGCAAAAAGCAGTTCAAGCTTACGCTTTCCTCGAAGGTCGCGATTATGCTATCCCCGATGATGTTAAGTTTATTACTCCCTACGTCTTCTGCCATCGTCTGATTCCTAGTCACGGTCGTCAAGCTAAAGCTATCGTGGAAAGACTTCTGCAATCGGTGGCGATCGAGGATCGCATCTGTGCCTGAACTACTTTGAACCCCTAGAGGAGAGAATTGCCGCGCTCAAAACCCCTAGTGGGGGAATAACAACGACTGGCGTTGTCAAATCAGAATATGAAGAATGAATTGCGACACAACGAGAGCCTTACTCTTAAAGCGTTTTCAAGTCTGCTCTGATGCGCCATCATCTTCAAACTTGACAACGCCACAACGACTAGCAATTAAACCCAAAACTAACCACCAGAGGGTACTAACTTGGGGACGATACCAAACCGTATCAAAAAAACCGTGGGCAAGAATTCCAGCCATAGCGGCAATTGCCCCGATTAACCAAAAGCCTTGACTATCCATTTTATCGCGTAAAAGTTTAATTTGATGGATGCCTTGGCCGATAGTTGTGACTAATAACCAGAGGAAACAGGTAAAACCAATAATTCCCGTTTCTACCATGATTTCTAATACCACAGAATAGGCACTTAAAGCCGTGTATTTTGGCTTCATGAATAGGGGGTAAATTTTCTTAAAAGCATCATTACCCGGTCCGATGCCCAAAAGTGGATAGGTTTGAATCATGCGAATAACTGCATCCCAAACATTAATCCGAAAGTTATTACTACTATCTTCCCGTCCCGCAAAAATACTCATCACCCGAATTCGCAGCGGTTCCACCAATAAAATCGCCCCTAAAATCACCACGGCTAAACCCCCTAAAACTAAAGGTAAAAGCCATGTTTGCCAAAATAAAGGTAGATAACTTTTGAACCAATAAAATAATAGCAATAAGAAGACAATTCCTAAGACCATCAAACCAATCCAACCGCCACGACTCTCGGTAAAAAATAAACAAGCGGCATTGGCTAAAGTTAATAAAGCCGCTAAAATTTTCGGTAGCCATCCCTGCCACACAAACAAGGCTGCACCGCTAAAAGCAATACTGGGTAATAAATAACTAGCTAATAAATTAGGATTACCGAGATAACTATAAACCCTAGTATCTCCCGCTAATTCTGAAGTAGGATCATTCCAAGTTGCTAACTGTTCCGCACCAAAAATTTGCTGACGAATGCCGTAGATGCTGACTGCTAAGGCGGTTAAAACTAAAGTAGTCAGAATCCAATTTGTTAGGCGTGGTGAGCGCATAATTCTGGCAGTAAAGGCAAAAAAGATGAGATTGAGAGTTAATTTAATTAGTCCTTCCAAAGCCGCCATTTTAACGGGAGAAAAAGCCGTAGAAACTGTGGCAATTCCCCAGTATAAAAGCACCAAAATGTGAATCGGTGTCACCCCGATTTTGCCTTCATCCACAAGGGTTAACAATAGCCAATAACCCGCTATTGCTAACAGCAAAAAACCGATTTGACTGGTGGAGAAAAACGGCGCGGTGGCGATAAGGAGAGAGATTAACAGCGCACCCATCAATTCTGCCCACTGCACAAACCGGCTACCCTGTCGCCATTGACTAAAAAGGCCGACTAAACGATGCAGATAGCTATATTTTGACCAAGAAGCAGGCGAAAAGTTCAATAGGGTGATTTGTTTCCATAAAGCATTCATAGGGTTTTTAGTTGCGGTTGTCACCATCACACTTTGATTAAGATACCGATTGTATCTTAATTGTTGACTCTTGGGAGCCAAAAGAGTTTCAATCTGGTGTCTTAGGACAGCTTCATACGGTCAAAACCTAATAGCGTCACCAGTCTAAGCATGGGGTGAACGTAAAGCTTGACCTAAACGAGTTAAGCCTTGGGAACAGTCAAAACGATCGAGATGTACTTCAATAAATGATAGGCGATCGATGTTACCCTGGGCAATCGATAAAGCCTTTTCTAATTCCCCTTCTGTGCTGACTTGACAACTCCAACTTTCCCCGTTAAATACTGCCGGTAATTGGTGATATTTCCACGGTTGTAGATCATTATAAATATTATCCTGAATTACCCGCTCGATCGTGTAACCATCGTTATTAATTAAAAAGATAATTGGATTGAGATGGTGACGGATAATGGTCGAAAGTTCCTGGGCGGTCATTTGAAAAGCACCATCCCCCACAAAGACGATAGGACGAGTATTTGGTGCGGCACAAGCTACTCCTAAACAGGCGGGAATTGAATAACCAATAGAGAGATAAAATGCTTGACCGATAAAGTCGGTTTGTTGGGGCATTAATAAATCAATTGTGGCAATAATTGCGTCCCCCGTATCAGAAATAACAAAAGATTCTTGAGCGATAAAATGATTCATTCGCTCATAAAAACGAGCATTAGTTAATTTTTGCTCCAGCACGGCAATGAATTCTAAATTCTTCAATTCGGCCGCAGGTTTAATCTCTAGTGTAGCCGCTTCTTTGTGACTTAGCTTATTAATTAAACCATCGATAAAGTCTCCTAGGAATACCGGTTGATAAAAGTGATGTTTAATTTTTACCTTCTCGGAATTGGCATTAATCAAATTATTGGGATTTAAATTAGCCGTAAATCCGCCTAAATTCATATCGGACATGATCGCCCCTAAACAGAGGACACAATCGGCATTTTCCACCCGTTGCTTAACGTATTCGCGACTTAATGCTCCCACATAAGTGCCGATAAATTGCGGCTGCATTTCCGAAATTGACGACTTACCTAAAATAGTGGTGGCTAAGGGATAACCCGTTACTTCTAAAAGTTTCAGCAACTTATCCTGGAGTTTAAACCGATGGAATTCTACCCCTGCTAAAATAATTGGTTTTTCCGCTTTTTCTAATAAAAAAGCCGCTTCTTCAATGGCTTCTTCTAAAGCGGCGGCATCGGTGAGATTATCGGGTAAATAAATTGGCTTTTCCGAGGGGATACAGGGACGATAGACCATATCCCGGGGAATTTCGATATACACGGGACGTTTGTGATGCAAACAAGCTGCTAAAGTTTGATCGATTTGACTGGCTGCTTGGGCGGAATTAGTGAGAATAACCGAGGCAACCGTGACTTTTTCCATGATGGAAAATTGCAGATTATAATCGCCCGTGGTGTGGTGTAATAATAAATTATCCCGGCGAATCGAGCGATCGGAAGCTCCACTAATTACCACCAGGGGAACTCTTTCAGCGTAAGCACCGACCACAGCATTAACAAGGCTAAATCCCCCGACTCCGTAGGTGACACAGACAGCGCCCATACCTTTGACTCGCGCGTAGGCATCGGCGGCATAACCCGCGTTAAGCTCATTACAGGTGCAAACTAATTCGATCGGACTTTCCACCAAAACATCCATCAAATCGAGGACATAATCCCCCGGCACCCCAAAAATATGATTAACCCCTAAATTATGGAGACACTGGCATAAATATTCGCCGATGGTGATCATAGCAATTTTCTCCCCTGTGTTGGCACTTTCACGCCGATCATAACGATTTTTTCAAAAAATAGGCTCATGCTCAGTAATAAACTGGAAAGTAAAAATCAGGAAACCTTGATTATATCTAGGCGCTGGTGATCAATGCTATAGTATAAAGTCTGGGGTTTTTTCTTGGGTGTAAAAAAATATCTGCGGCACTTTTTCAGGTATAATTTTTACAGGAGATTACCTAAAACTTTCGACTTAAATAAGGCTGACTGTTAATGATTTTTACTGAATTAGTTTTGCAAAATTTCGGTCCCTACGCCGGTCGTCAAGTGATTAATTTACGTCCCGAAAAAGACAACAATCCCTGTCCGATTATCCTTTTGGGAGGCATGAATGGGGGCGGTAAAACTACTTTAATGGATGCGATTCGTTTGGCTTTGTACGGTGCGCGGGCCAAATGTTCTACTCGCAATAATTTAAGTTATGCTGAGTTTCTCAGTCAAGCAGTTAATAATCAAGCTTCCCTCATCGATCAGGCGAGAATTGAACTGGCTTTTGAACATCTAGTTAATGAACGATGGCGACAATATCGTATCGTTAGATACTGGACAAAACAGCCCAAAGATGGTAAGGATACCCTCGGTATTTTAGATGAGGATTGGCCCGATCCTGCCTTAGCTAATACTTGGGATGAATATATTGAAACTTTATTACCTTTGGGTATTTCTAACCTGTTTTTATTTGATGGGGAACAGGTAAAAGAATTGGCGGAACAGGATGTACCTCCTGACAGCGTTAAGGATTCGATGCAGACTTTATTAGGGTTAGAATTGGCGGAAAGATTAGCCGTTGATCTCGATATTTTAGCTGGTCGCAAGCGCCGGTTATTAGCGGCAGAAAATGAACTGGCAACTATTGAAGCGATCGAGAAAAAATTAGCCCAGTACCAAGAGGATTTAGAATTGGCTAGGCAAGAGATGGAAACTCAGCAAAAAAATTTAGATTTAGTTAGAAATGATTTTGATGCAGTCTCGGATAAATTTCGCATTGATGGCGGAAAAATTGCCGCCGAAAGAAGTCAATTAGAGAGCAGAAAAAAGGATTTAGATAAAAAGTTAGATAAACAGAGAGAATATTTAGGTCAATTGGCGGGGGAATTTTTACCATTAAAGTTAATTTTTCCTCTCCTAGAATCGGCTAAAATTCAGGGAGAAAAAGAGCTAAAATTTCAATCGTCTCAAGTCGCTCAATCGGTTTTAGAATCCAGGGATAAAAAGTTAATGGCTTATTTAAAAAAACTGAATTTAACTTTAGAACAACTAGAGAATATTAGAGAATTTTTACAGCAAGAAAATCAGTTTTTAGCTGAGGATAGCGATTCTTTGATTGCTCCTTACTTAGATTTAGACGAGGAGGCGATCGAGTTATTAAACCGAGTCTTAACCCATCAATTACCGGCACAAATTAACCTCGCTCATCAAACGATGGAACAATTAAGAAATCTGGAAGCTGACTTAGATAATTTAGAGCGAGAATTAGCAGTAGCAGCCTCTCCCGAAGAATACGAAACCCTGAGTAATAACTTAAAAACCGCTCAGAAAAAGTATCTAAATGCTCAAGCAGAATACGAGCAAAGCCACAAAAATTATGAAGAAATCAAAAAGAAAATTGAGAAGACTAAAAAAGAATTATTTGCCTATAGTGAGAAAGCTTTAGAATCCCAAAGTAACGAACATATCGTCAATGCTATTGTCAAAGCACAGCAAACTTTAAAAGTATTTAAAGAACGCTTAACTTTAAAAAAATTAAATAGATTAGAGGGAGAAGTGGCGGAATGTTTTCGTTATTTATTGCATAAATCCGATCTGGTGCAGAAAATAGCGATCGATGCTGATACTTTTGGTCTATCTCTCTTTGGTCCCGATGGACAAAATGTGCCTAAACACCGTCTTTCTGCCGGAGAAAAACAACTATTAGCGATCGCTTTTTTGTGGGGATTAGCGCGAGTCTCCGGACGAGATTTGCCCATCGCTATCGATACACCCCTCGGACGTTTAGATTCTTCCCATCGCCATAATTTAGTTGAACGTTATTTTCCCGCTGCTTCCTCTCAAGTCATCCTCCTTTCTACCGATACAGAAATTGGACAAAATGAGCTACTCTTATTAGAAGAACAGGAAGTAATCGCCCGAAAATACCTGCTAGAATACAATTCCCAACAACGTCAAACTACTATTCACCCCGATCGCTACTTTTGGTAAGATTATGACTGAGATAAATTCCCAAGAAATTCTCGCCCAACAGGATTGAGAATGACTAACTATTTTCTCATCAGTCAGATCGAGGTAAAATTATAAATTATGGAATCACCGATCGAACGTTTTCGACTATCTCAAACCGCCAAAGATAGCCTCATAAAATTAAAACGCTACACTAAAATTGACCAATGGAATATCCTCTGTCGTTGGGCTTTTTGTCGTTCCCTTGCCGAACCGAGTCTCCCCTCTCCCGTTCCCATTCCTGCCGATAGCAATGTAGAATTATCCTGGAAAGTATTCGGGGGAGAAATGGCCGATATTTTCCTAATTGCCCTTAAACAACGTTGTCATCAAGACGGATTGGGAACCGATAAAGAAACCCTAACTCAACAATTTCGCTTACATTTACATCGCGGTATCGGTTATCTTGCTGGGGATACCAAGCTAAAAAAAATCGATAATTTAATCGAATTAGAGAGAGAAAATCTCAGAGAATCTTAATCAAGGAGGTTTATCCTTAATCCTTTAATGGTTCAAACTCACCTTAAAAAACTTTCGGTCGGCCTAAAGTAGTGATATAGATAACTGCTTCATCGGAGGGAATTCCTAACACTTCATTAACTTGATCATCAAAAAAACCACCGATACCACTAACCCCTAACCCCAGATGAATAGCCGCTAAATTTAATCTCTGTCCCAAATGGCCCGCATCTGCATGAAGATAACGATAAACTCGATCGCCATATTTAGCCACTGCTTTTGACAGATCCGCCGTATGAAAAACCACAGCGGCCGCATCTCGTCCCAAATCCTGACCTAAACAGAGATAATGTAACTCTTGCTGGAAATTTTTAAAGCGAATTTGCCGCAATTCTTGGGCTTTAGGAGCATAATAATAACAGCCTTCCTCTAATCCAGTTACTGCCGAAACAGCGATAAAAGTTTCCAATAAATCCAGAGCAAAATAATCGGGATTGGGATCGAGATTTTGTCCGACATAATCTTGGGGTTGATAGGTGAAATGCAGCAAAGCTCGCAATTCGTCTAAACTGAGACTAGCGCCACTATAAGCGCGGGTAGATCTGCGTTTAAGAATCGTACTTTCGAGATCGATTAAATCTTCCCCCCAATTGACGGGACGGGATGTCACGGAAACTTTTAGACAAAAAGGAAAATTATATTTATCTTCCCAATTAGAGGGGGTAACAGTTGCTTCTATCTTCTCATCTGTAGCTATGATAGTGGCTCGGTGTAGGGAGTTTAATAATTCTCCCTCGGGAATTTCGGGATAAAGAGTCGTGGTTGCCGAAGGGAGTGCCGTGGTACTATGGGGGAGATTTTGCCGGATATTGAGCAGATCTGCCAAAGGAATCACCGTCATGACACTTTCCTTCTCGGAATCGAGATAAAGCAATTCATTCATCTGGATATCGTTAAAACCACCGATTAAATGGGCCCGATAGTCATTAATCGAGGCTGATAGCTCAATATTGCCTAATAAATGCCCTGTATCGAGGAAAATACGCCGATAAGCTCGATCTTCGTAGCGCCAAGCGGATCGATAAAAAATGGCACTGGTAACTAAAGCGATATCGGTATTTTCTAAAACAGGATTCCAGAAACAGGCAGATTGTAGGTTCGTCCAGACATCACTTTCCCAGAATAAAAGCAGCGAGTGACTTTGACCTTGGTAACTGTAGAGACCGGCGGGTAAAAATTCCGTGCCACGGGAGATCAGATAGACCTCGGCGGGGTATAATCCACCGGCAGAGGGTGCGGAACGTAGGTACAAGGGACTACCCATAGTGGCGATTTTGGCAGTTAACCCATAGCTACAGCCCAAAATTCGCGATATACGTCGCCAAAAGTCTCCTTTTTGGGGAACCGTTTGACGGGAGAGGTAGGGTTTGAGATCGAAAGTCTGACCGATTTTGTATTCTTTAAAGGGATGGGGTTGTTGACTCCAATCAAGACCTTTACTTTTTGAGGCGATCGTCTGGGGGTCGTATTTGGTCCGCTCGTGGTAGTATTGGGCGATCGAGATTGGCTGATCTGGCATGATAAAGATAGGCTGTCTAAGCTTTACTTTTTAGTGTAATATCGATGACCCCCAAAAAATCAACCGGCCAGAGAGTCGATCGGCTAAAAGTAAAGATAATCACCAATTTCACCTACATAAAATCTATGGAAATTATCGCTGTTTTACTGGGAGTTTTCGGTTTAGGGACAGGTGCGGGTTTATTAGTCATCCGTAACTATTACCATATCTGTCAACCGAGTGAAGTTTTAATTTTTGCCGGTAGTCGTCGTCCCACGGCCACGGGCAAAACCATCGGTTATCGTTTGGTAAAAGGGGGCAGCAGTATTCGTTTACCTATGCTAGAACAAGTGTATCGAATGGACTTGACCAACATGATCATCGATCTCAGGGTGGTTAATGCCTATTCTAAGGGCGGTGTGCCTTTGATCGTCACCGGGGTGGCGAATATTAAAATTGCCGGGGAGGAACCGATTATTCATAATGCGATCGAGCGTTTATTGGGCAAGAAACGCAAGGAAATCGAACAATTGGCTAAAGAAACCCTCGAGGGCAATTTGCGCGGTGTCCTGGCGAATTTAACCCCAGAACAAGCGAACTCCGATCAGATCGCTTTTGCTAAAAGTCTCCTGGAAGAAGCGGAACAGGATCTGGAAAAATTGGGTTTAGTTTTGGATAGTTTGCAGATCCAGAATATCTCCGATGAGGTGCGTTATCTCGATTCGATCGGACGGAAGCAAAAAGCCGAATTACAGAGAGATGCCCGGATAGCAGAAGCAAAAGCCCGAAAAACATCGATTATCAAGGCTTCCGAGAATCAACGTCTAACCGCTTTGCGTCGTATCCAAAAAGATTTAGAAATAGCCAAAGCTGACGCAGAAAAACGGGTGCGCGACACTCAAACTAAGCGCGGCGCCATGATTGCTGAGGTAGAATCGGTGGTTATGTCGGATTTAGCTAAAGTACAGGCAGAAGTGGCGGTACAAACTGCCCGAATTAAGCAGGTGAAACAGCAATTACAAGCAGATGTGATCGCCCCTGCGGCGGCGGAATGTCAACAAGCGATCGCAAAAGCCCGGGGGGAAGCGGCCAAAATTATCGAACAGGGGAAAGCGCAAGCGGAAGGAACCAAAAAACTGGCAGCTTCTTGGCAAGGGGCGGGAAATAACGCTAAAAACATCTTTTTATATCAAAAATTGGAGTTATTGCTTAAATTAATGGTCGCTAGTGTGCCAGAAGTGCAGGTGCAAACGGTGACGGTAGTGGACGGGGGTGATGGTAATCTTGTCCCGAAAATGACTGCCTTTGCCGAACAATTGCGTCAAGCTACCGGGGTGGATCTGGTACAAATGGCTAATCGCCTAGCACAAACCGAGCCATCTGTCAAGGGTAAAGACACAAATTTTGATTTTAAACAATTGCCCTCCTGAATCAGTTATCAGTTATCAGTTATCAGTAGGAGGATAGAGTATTGTACCATTTTTCTTTATTTGTGGCAGGCATCCTAATCCCCTCTACCCTTCTGGGAGAGGGGTTGGGGGTGAGGGTAATTAACTATCTCTGCCATTACTTTAGAAAAATCGTATTAAGTGAGCAGTATTAAATGGCAGTAAAAGTCCTGTCTGTTCACTGATTACTGTTCACTGATAACTGATTACTGATTATTGTCCACTAAAATATTAATCAAGTTTGGAGACCACCGCCATGGATGACTTAATTAATGCTCCCTCCCCTTCTCCCCAAGACATAGAAATGACGCGGACTCCCCCCTGGGGAACGGTGACGGTATTGGAGGAAGGTCCCCGGTATCGCATCAATCGCATTGTCATTAAACCCGGCCATCACATGAGTACCCAAATGCACTACCATCGCAGTGAACACTGGATTGTCGTCTCCGGTACAGCGCGGGTAATCTGTGATGAAAAAGAAACTCTCCTCAAACAAAAAGAATCTACATACGTTCCCATGAATACCCGTCATCGGTTGGAAAACCCCGGTTCTATTCCTCTGGTGATGATTGAGGTGCAAAATGGCGAATATTTAGGAGATGATGATATTCACCGTTTTGATGATGCAGAATAGGACAGTTTTCTTCCGTATATACTTTAGTTATTTGCCAAAATCTCGATCGTGGATGAAAAAATTATCCTAGTTACAGGGGCTGCCCGTTCTGGGAAAAGTGAATGGGCCGAATATTTAGCCAAAATCAGCCAAAAACCCGTTATTTATATCGCCACCTCCTCGGTGGATGAAAAAGATCAAGAATGGTGCGATCGCATTGAAAGACACCGGCAGCGACGTTCCCCCCAATGGCAAACCCAAGAAATTCCCCGACAATTGAGCGAAACTATTGATAATAGCCCATTTTCTCACTGTTTATTGATCGATTCCCTCGGTACTTGGGTAGCCAATTGTTTAGAAATGTCGGCAGCCGAATGGTTAGAAACCAGCGATCGATTCTTGTCTTCCCTCAAAAACGCGGCGGTTGATGTTATTCTGGTAGCGGAAGAAACCGGTTGGGGTGTGGTTCCCGCTTATCCCCTCGGTCGTCTGTTTCGCGATCGTTTAGGCGATCTCTGTCGTAGAATTGGCACAATAGCAGACGCGGTTTATCTAGTTACCGGGGGCCATGCTCTTAATTTAAGTCAATTGGGTCAGTCTTTGTCGATAATTGGGCAATAGAGAAGATGAGCAACGATTATCAGCGTCAAGTGATTGATTTTTATGCCCTTCGTCACGATTACGATAACGATTTTACACAAGCTCGCGCCCTTAAATTAGTAAATTATCTCTATTTACAAAAAAACCAATCTGTGCTAGACGTGGCAACGGGAACGGGATTTATTGCGGTCGCAACGCGCTCGCTACGCGAGACCGCAATTGCCCCAAAAGTAAAAAGTGTCATCGGGGTTGATTTCACGCCGGAAATGATTGCCAGAGCCGAAAAAAAGCTAGAAGAATTAAATATCGAGAATATTGACCTAATTAACGCCGATATAGCTGCCATTGACTTTGCCGAGTCTAGTTTCGATCTGATTACCTGTTCTCTGGCGATTGCACTTTTCCCCGATATCCCGCAAGTGCTGGCAAAATGGTATCAATGGTTAAAAAAAGGCGGTTCGGTCGCTTTTTCCTGTAATAATTTAGAATCCCACTTCCTACCCTTGATCAGTGGTGTTTGTCGCAAACATAGTGGTTTTGAGTTGCCTAATCTGCATACTCCCATCGCCACCCCAGAAAAATGCCATCAATTGCTGGAAAATGCGGGATTTACCAATATATCGGTCAATGTCGAGCAATTAGGTCGATATTTGCCCCTAGAAACCGCCAAAAACTTCTGGTATGGGCAGTATTTTTATCCTCAGCATAACCCTTTTGACCGCCTATCGGCTGCCGAAATTGCGACTCTAGTGAACAATTATCGCCGAGAAATCGAGAAAAATGCCACCGATCAGGGAGTATGGCAAGATGCAACCACTTTTTTTGTCACTGCTAGTAAAAGTTAGAAAAAGATCATGAGTCAAGTTAAAACCATCTCCGGACGAGCTTTACCCTTGCGAGGCAACGATATTGACACCGATCGCATTATTCCGGCTCGTTTTTTGCGTTGTATCACCTTTGAAGGTTTAGGAGAACAAGTGTTCGCCGATGATCGAGCGGCTTTACAGGGAAGTCATCCTTTCGATCTACCCCAGTACCAAGGGGCGAAAATTTTGGTAGTCAATGGTAATTTTGGTTGCGGTTCTTCTCGGGAACACGCACCGCAAGCGATTTTACGTTGGGGAATTGAAGCAATTATCGGGGAAAGTTTCGCCGAAATATTTTTTGGCAATTGTATCGCTAATGGGGTTCCCTGTGTCACTGCTGAGGCAAAAACTATCGCCCATTTACAGGATTTAATTGCAGCTAATCCCGAAATTCCCGTCGATCTTTCCTTGACAACCATGACAGTGCAATGGGGGGATTTTGTCGCTACCGTGTCTATGAATGAAGGTTCCCGACAGATGTTAATAGAAGGGGGTTGGGATACCTGCGGACAGCTTTTACAAAATCTCGATCTGATTCAATCTACCGCCCAAAAGTTACCTTATTTAAGTTTCGTCTAGGGAAACAATCTAGGCTGAGGGTGCGTTAGTAATAGATTAACGTACCCCGGCAAGGATTTTATTTGAAATGCAGCGGCTGTAAATATTAAAAAATCTGCCCTATGACTCATCCTGATAATAATCTCCAAAATATCCAAGAACCGATTTTAAACGCTCCCGAAGATGTGCGAAAAATCATCGATCGCGTTTTAAAATTGGAAAGAGATAAGTTATACCAGCGCAATCCTCGCAATATCAATGATGATGTTTTAATGATTATTAAAGAAGTCATTCAATAATCAGTTATCAGTTATCGGTTCACTGTTTACTGTTCACTGAAAAAAATTCCCCATCAGCCCCTCTATATAAATATGAAACTACTATCAATAAAGTTATGTAATTTTCGACAATTTTATGGTAAGACTCCTGAGATACATTTAGCAGCAAGTTCTCGCAATACGACGGTAATTTATGGCAATAATGGGGCGGGAAAAACAACAATTTTAAATGCTTGTACTTGGGTACTGTATGAAAAATTTACGGCAGCTTTTGCCGAACCGGAGTTATTAGTTAATAAACGGGCAATTACCGAAGTAACCACGGGGACCTCCATAGAATGTTCCGCAGAAGTAAACTTTGAACATGAAAATAAACGCTATCAGGTAAAACGAAAATTTTTCGCCTACCAAGATGTAAATAGTAAAATTAAATACGGTTCAAATAGTTTATATATGCTCTACGCTGGTGATGATGGCAATTGGTACACACCCAATCAACCAGCGGAGGATATTATTAATCAAATTTTACCCGAAAGTTTACACCGTTATTTCTTTTTTGATGGCGAATATATCGATCATCAATTTCGCAGTAGTAGCCAAGGTAAAATCGCCGAGGATACAAAAGAATTATTGGGAGTTAAAGTATTAGATCGAGCGATCGAGCATTTAAAAAAAGCTAAGAAATCTTTACAAGATGAGCTTAAAGATTTAGGAGAATCGGATTTAAAAAAGTTATTGAAACAGGAAAGTAAAATCGAGCAGGATTTCGAGAAATTAAAACAGCGTCAGCAGGATATTATTAACCAGTTATCCCAGCAGGAAGAATTAAAAAAAGCCGTTACTAATCGCTTATTAGAGTTAAGTGGTGCCGAGGAATTAAAACAGTTAAAAGAAAAATTAGAACAACAGGAAAGAAATCTGCGGCAAGATTTAGTCAGAACTAAAGATAAGTTAAAGAAATTAATTTCCCAGCAAGCTTATCAAGTATTTTTAAAAGAAATTAATCAAAATTTTCAGCAATTAATTGATCGCCTAAGACAACAAGGGGAATTACCCAGTGGTATCAAACAGCAATTTGTCCAACAATTATTAGAGCGGAAAAAATGTATTTGTGGTCAGGAATTACAGGAAAATAGCCAAGCTTATTTACAGGTACAAGATTGGATGAATAAAGCAGGAATGGCCGATGTAGAAGAAGCAGCTATTCGCTTATCTTCCACAGTCAAAGAAATAGATAAACGAGTCTTAGATTTTTGGCAAGAAGTGGATAGTTATCAAGCTAATATTCACCAGTGGCGCTTAGAATTATCTTTGGTAGAATCAGAATTAGATGAAGTTCGGGATAAATTTCGCCATTATCCCGATGAAGATATTAAAAATCTGCAATCTCGCTTAGATGCGATCGAGGATTCCCTAAAAGATTTACGCTTGGAACAGGGTAGCAATAAAAATCAACTAGATATCTACCAAAAAGAGTTAGAATCCCTGCAAAAACAGGTACAGAAACAGCAACAAAAAGAGGAAAAATATAATTTAGGACAACGACGTATTTTAGCGACTCAAGAGGCAATTAATCGCATTAGTGAGGTAAGACAGAGATTAGAAAATCAGTTTCGTTTGTCCTTAGAAAAACGGGTACAGGAAATCTTTAACTCAATTTCTTTTACTCCCTATATTCCCCGTATTAGTCCCGATTACGAGGTAAGATTATTAGAAAATACCACAGGATTTGCCATTCCCGTGGCAGCTTCCACCGGAGAAAATCAGATTCTTAGTTTATCTTTTATCGGGGGAATTATCGATCGAGTGCGAGAATGGAGTCAGAAAAATACTTTGATGGGAATTGATAGCAGCACTTTTCCTCTGGTGATGGATTCCCCTTTTGGTAGTCTTGATCATATCTATCGTCGGCAAGTTGCGATCGCTATTCCTAAATTAGCCAATCAGTTAGTTGTTTTAGTGACAAAAACTCAATGGAGAGGAGAAGTAGAAACCGAGATTTCTCCCTATATTGGTAAAGAATATGTGTTAGTTTATAATTCTCCGAAAGCGGATTGTCAAGAGGATTTAATTCATCTTCATGGTGTTGATTATTCTCTAGTGAAACGCAGTCCTAATAATTTTGAATATACAGAAATTATCGAAGTTAATCGATTTTCCTCTTGACTGCTAAATGGGTGCATCTCACCTTTGCAGAAATACGGACAACCAGCAATTATCAGTGACTCTTAAATTGGTACGAAAATATGAACAATCGCGTGTAAGCATCTCACCGAAAAGCTAATGCGCTCCGGGGTTTGGGTAGGGTTGACATGAATCAACCCTACCTTGAATCAACCCTAGGAGTTTGGGGGGTAGAACCCCCCAAAAGCTTGGATTGAGTGATAAAATCGGAAATAATGACCAATTTTAGAAGACAGTTTCCCTTTAAAAATACCAACTCAGTAGATTTACAAAAATTTTGTTGTAAGTAGTCGGACATAAATTCTGTTGTCTATCTTAAGAAATGTAAATTGCCGCAATTCTTACTGACTCCTGACGACCGACTCCTTACCCCACAGTTAACTTTACTTTTGTCCAACTACTTAATAACTAAATTTTAACTTCTAATAAAACGATCGATTGCTGTGTTCATTACCCCAACACGACTGGATAATTCCACAAGTTCCGTGGTGACAATATTATAATCCCCTAAATATTTCTGGAGATTAGTTCCCTCTTGTTGATTGCCAATTTCTACTAACCTTTCCTCTCGCAATTCTTGCAAATGATCAAGGACTTCTTCTAAAGTATCTTCGAGGGGAGGTAAGGGAAGAGGAAGATTATTTGTTTGCAAAGCTTGGGTTAATTGCGTCAAAGCTTGGGTTATTTGTTGCGTGAACAGACTGAGATTGGGATGGGGAGGACTACCGCGATATTGTTCCAATTCCGTCAATAAAACTGTCACCCCGCGACCAAAACGAGGAATATAATTACTTAAAGTGATTGCCGGTTCCATTTGTGGAAAGGGTGTGCTAGGATCATCAATTAATCTTTGTAGGGCTGTTTGCATAGTTGTATTTGCTCTTCGAGCTTTATTGCGATGGGAAGATAAAATTGCAGTTTGATAGGATGATTCTCCTAAATAAACTGCCATAACTGACTGAAAATATATTTGATTAGCTTCTAATGCTTTAATGGCAGCGAGGGAAAAACGTTCATCTTCATTAAACCGTAAAAAACCGAAGGAAAGTACAAAGGCTAAAGCACTACCGATTAAAGTATAAACTATTCTGATATACTCTAAATTAATCCCGGCATTGCTGGCATCGAGACGACTGATAATTAAAGCAAAAATTGTGATAAAAAATACGGCTAAACTATAGTGAAATCGCACCAAAGTTAAAGCGATCGCTATAGAAATCAACCCAATAATTTCTAACCAGATCGGATTATCTATAATTCGCAACAATGCCAAAACAAAAAACGAGCCTAAAATCGTGCCAAACACCCGATTAAAAAAGCGTTGAAAAGTCAAGCTAAAATCTGGTTTTAACACAATAACTAAGGTTAAACCAATCCAAAAACTATGGGTAATTCCTAGCTTATGGTAAATCAACACTCCTAGGGCACTTCCCAAACCCAAGCGTAAACCATGGCGAAATAGGGGCGATTCTAGATTAAAATTAGATTTTAATGGTTCCCACCAAGCTTTTTCTTGACTGTACTCTTGTTCTATCCCTTCAAAGTTCCGCTGCCAGAGGTTTTTTTTATCGGAAAAGTTCTCGCTTTGCCGCAAATGTTGCGCTGTTTCACTGGCTATTTTTAGCTGTTTAGATAGTTTTTTTAAACGATTATTTAATTGGGAAATTGCCACATAACTGCTATAATCATCCTGGGCATTTTCTAAAACTTTAGCTTGCAGGTTTTTTTGTTGCTCGATCGCCTTGAGTAATAGCTGCAAGCGCTCACAATCCGGTTGTTTATTTCTACCCAAAATTAACCAGGCAATATCTTCGCAAATTTCCGCCACTTGCACGAGAATATCTTCTAATAAAATAGCCACCGTGGTCAGTTGTGGCAAGGGATGAAGATGAAGCAATTCTCGCAGCGCGATTAAGCTGGTATTAATGCGATCGCTATCTTCGATCAAGACGATTAACAATTCCCGCAGCTCACTTTTTCCCCAACGTCCCCGACGCGTCAAGGTGACAGTTTTCCTCGAACGGAGCAACAGTTGCCGGATTTTGTCAAAATATGGCTCCTCATTAGCATTAGAACGAGAGTGCAAGGGCAAAGAGCGGAGATAAGTGGCGATACCCTGAAAATTTTCCGCCGTTACCTGACGTAAAGGCTGATTAGGGCGAAAAGGCCAGATAAACAGGGCTAAAAAAATTGTCCATCCCCCTCCCAACACAACGATTCCGGCCCGTTGTAAAGCGACGACAATATCTCCCGATGGCAAAGAAACAGCAAAAAGCAGCAATAAACTAATTACTAACCCAGCTAACGCCCCATTTTCCCCGTAAACCGTCAAATAACCCGCTAGAAACAACCCGAAAAAAACTATCACTACGGTCAATCCTAGCCAAGCACTGGCTAATGTGCCGATAATCAAAGCTAGAGCCATCCCAATAGTCGTAGCGACTAGGGTTTTCGCTCTCAGGCAGTAAAGTCCCCCCGCATCGGCTAAAATCAAGGTTTGAGCCGCTAAACCGACCATTAACCCCAATTTTGACCGATCTAAAATATCACCGACAATAATCGGTACTGCGATCGCTAATAAAGTCCGAATCCCCCGCTCGATCTCGATATCGCCACTAGGACGCAATAAAAAAGTAAATCGCTGAAGTAGCATAAATTCACTGAAAACTTAACTCTTGAACCTGATAACATAGCTACCGATCAATAATTTTAGGGCAGCCAACGGGGTTTAAAACCGGCGTTGAGTTCTTGAGGTAGAATTTTCGGGGTGCTATTGGGACTGAACTGATCAGGAAGTGGTAATAACCAGAGACGACCATCGGCAATGCTCGATCCCTCCCCAGTGACTAAATCATTTCCGACTCCAAAGGGTATGGTTACTAACTGATCAAATAATAAGGCCACGCCATCAGGAGACATACTCATCTGTACGTCCCGATAATTAGGTAAGGCCAGCAGGGGTGTCATTTTACCCGTTTCTAGGTCAATAATCCCTAAAAATGGTTCTTCTTTCACTTTGCCATCGCTGCCCATGACCAGATCGCTTTTCAGACAGTAAAGGGTTTTTTCCTGTCGCGGTTCAAATTCACAGCTAATAATCGGATTAGCTGTTCTTAATAGTAGTCTTGACTCTCCCTGATCGTTGAGCAAAAATAGCGATCGCTGATTATCCGGTTCTGATTTCACTATTAATTTCTGGCGACCATCCCGGGAAAAAGCGAGGATTTTCTCGTAGGTAGGCAAAAATTGCGGTTTTCCCGCTTGGACATCCAAAGGAATCACCGCTACCCCTCCCGTTTGACTGACAACCGCTTTTTTACCGTCGGGAGATAGTAAAAAATTATCCCCTTGCATTCCTAACGGTCGCGATTGTCCATCATCGCTGATTACCCATAAACTGGCATCCCCCGGATTCCCATGATTAATTCTCTGCACGATTAGGGTTTTGCCGTTATCTGAGAGATTAAAACGAAGATTTTGATAGGTTTTCGCATCTAAAAACCTTTCTATACGACCACTGGGCAAATTTTGACCATTTTCGTCATGATTTAAACCCGTGGTAATTGTGTAAAGTTGCTGTTTTGGGGTATCTCGTCCTAAGTCGGAGCGATCGAAGGCCGAGAATAAAATTCTCTCCCCCCTCGGATACATTTGAAAATCCGTGACCACCAGATCCCCAGGGGTAAGGATGGTTTTTTTCAGTTCTGTGACGTTATTTGCCCCCTGAATGATATTACAGACGATTAAACGGCCTCTTTCCTCTTGGTTGACTCCAATATAGGCAAAAGCTCGATCGTGGCTGTAAAATTCCCCGATAAAGTCCTCACCTTGGGCAATGGGTAACTTTACTTGATATTTTTTGCCGTAGATCGGCAATTCTGTCAAGGTATAGGTCAAGCGATCTCCGGCCCAGCTAATTTTACCCGGCAAGGGAGGATCGATCACCAAGCTGGTTTCTATGTCGGAACGGTCAATCGGTCGATTAAAACTTAAAGTAAAATAATTGTCCCTAACGCCGATTTTTCGTCCTTGCCAGCTAAAATTCTCCCCTCGGGTAGGAACTTGATTTCCCTGGATCAAAATCGACGATATCCCAGCAATTAAGGCCAAAATAGTTGCTAACACTAAGCGATCGAACCAAGCTAATCTTTTCATCAGTTATCAGTTATCAGTTATCAGTTATCAGGAGTCAGTCAGGAGGCAAAAGGCAATAGGCAATAGGCAATAGGCAATAGGCAATAGGCAATAGGCAATAGGCAATAGGCAATAGGCAATAGGCAATAGGCAATAGGCAATAGGCAATAGGCAATAGGCAATAGGCAATAGGCAATAGGCAATAGG
>NZ_JAPZSO010000099.1:0-16728 GCF_027531715.1 Microcystis sp. LE19-8.1F
TCACTTTCCCCTAATAATCCTCCTAAATATTGTCTGAAGCCGTTTTTTTGCGCTTCGTTTTTGAAGCAATTGTCAAACCGCCGACACCATCGGTCAAAGCATGGGGGCATCGCGGCTGGGGTTGTCTCTTTCATCGCTGATCTTTCAACGTAAAGTGCTTACTCTTTAACGATTATACTCGATTTGATCTTTATTTAGCGTTTAAGTCCCACTACTCTACTTACCAGATTTTGTCCCCCCCCGAACGGTTACTAAAAATCATCCATTTTTGAGAGTAGATCATCCATTGTATAAACGGGGAACTCTGCCTAAACTGAAACTAAAGGTAATCAAACAATTCTTCGTTCATTCTTTAAGAACTATTCGTTGTTGCTACAGACTGCTATATTATTGATTGGAGAACACACCTACAATGTCTGCTCAATCCTCAACCTCTACCCTAACTGCTTTACAAAAAACACCGATCGCTATTATTGGAATGTCGGCCTTATTTGCTCAAGCCAAGAATTTACAAGAATATTGGCAAAATATTCTCGGTAAAGTGAATGGAATCACTGAAGTGCCAGAAAGCGCCTGGAATTTAGAAGATTACTATGATCCAGACCCGAAAGCACCTGATAAGACCTATGGTAAATGGGGGGGCTTTTTGCCTAAAATTGATTTTGACCCTTTAGAATTTGGTCTGCCACCTGATACGTTAGAAGCTTTAGATTCGGCTCATTTACTTGGTTTAGTGATGGCTAAACAAGCTTTAGAAGATGCGGGTTATGGCCAAGGAAAAGAGTTTAATCGGGAAACAACAGGGGTTATTTTAGGAGGAAGCGGCCTCTGGAAAAGCATTACTCCCTTAACCAGTCGTCTGCAATATCCTCTCTGGAAGAGAATTTGCCAAAAAAGTGGTTTATCTCAAGAACAAACCGACAAAATTATCGAAAATATGAAGGCGGCCTATGTGCCTTGGCAAGAAAATTCTTTCCCGGGTATGTTACCAAACGTCGTAGCAGGTCGTATTACTAATCGCTTTGATTTGGGAGGAACTAATTGTGTGGTGGATGCAGCCTGTGCGAGTTCCTTAAGTGCTTTAAAAATGGCGATCAGTGAATTAATCGAAGGCCGTTGTGACATGATACTTACAGGGGGCTTTGACACGGATAATTCCATCCTTAATTATATGTGTTTTAGCAAAACTCCGGCTTTTTCTAAGAAAGATTGTCTCAATCCCTTTGATGCTACCTCAGATGGCATGATGGTAGGGGAAGGATTGGGAATGCTGGTGATTAAACGGCTTGAGGATGCAGAACGAGACGGCGATCGCATCTATGCAGTGATTAAAGGCATCGGGACTGCTAGTGATGGTCGTTTTAAAAGTATCTATGCACCGCGTCCTGAAGGTCAAGTTAGAGCCTTACGGCGCGCCTATCAAGAGGCGGGATTTTCTCCCGCTACCTTGGGGTTAGTTGAAGCCCATGGTACTGGAACACCAGCGGGAGATTTTTGTGAATTTACAGCCCTGAATGAGGTTTTTAGCGAAAATAAGGCAGAAAAGCAAACGATTGCTCTGGGTAGTGTCAAATCTCAAATTGGTCATACCAAGGCGGCGGCGGGTGCTGCAAGTTTAATTAAAACGACTTTGGCCTTACATCATAAAATTCTTCCTGCTACCATTAATATTACCGAACCCAACCCTAAATTTAAGATTGAAGACTCGCCTTTTTATCTCAACACCGAAACCCGTCCTTGGTTGCCCAAAGGAAAGACACCGAGACGGGCCGGGGTTAGTTCCTTTGGCTTTGGGGGAACAGATTATCATCTGGTGTTAGAAGAATATACGCCCAAATTACCCCAAGGAGAAAATCGAATTCATCACCGTCCCCAATCAATTTTACTCTGGGGTCAAAATCCTGAAGAATTAAGGCAAATTTGTCAAAAAGCTCTAGAACAGTTGCAATCTCCCCAAGGGTCACAAGTTTATATTGAACTACAAAATCAAAGCAAATCGGCTCAACTTCCCTTAAAGGTTGCTAGAGTGGGCTTTGTCGCGACTTCCTTGGCTGAAGCTATTAAATTACTGCAAGCAGCCGTTAAACAGTTGCAAAAACAGCCTCAAGCAGACGCATGGGAACATCCCCAAGGTATTTATTACCGTAAGACGGGGTTATTACTTGAGGGAAAAGTCGTAGCACTGTTCCCCGGCCAAGGTTCTCAATACCTGAATATGGGTCGAGAAATTGCCCTAAATTTCCCAGAAATCCAAACCGCTTATCAAAAATTGGATACATTGAGAGCTAAAGCGGGTTTAACGCCCCTTTCAGCAGGAGTATTTCCGATTCCTACCTTTAACGAGGTGGACGAAAAACGGCAAACCTCTTTACTGCAACGGACGGAAAATGCTCAACCTGCGATCGGGGCTTTCAGTGTAGGACTGTATAAAACGTTGCAAAAGACGGGATTTAAGCCAAATTTTGTGGCCGGTCACAGTTTTGGGGAATTAACCGCACTCTGGTCCGCGGGCGTTTTCACAGACGACGATTATTATTACTTGATCCAAGCTAGAGGCCAGTCCATGGCCGCACCGAAAGGAGCCACCCCTCAAGGGGCCATGTTAGCGGTGACTGGGAAAGTATCTCAGATAGCGCAATGGGTTGAAGGAATGGCCAATGTGCAGATTGCTAACTATAATGCACCTGAACAGGTGGTATTATCGGGATTAGCCTCAGAAATTGCCACTATTGAGAAGATTTTAAGCTCTCAAGGCTATCAGGTTACGCCTTTACCCGTGTCTGCTGCTTTTCATACTTCTTTAGTACGTCATGCTAGTCAACCCTTTGGGAAAGCGTTGGATCAAGTGAAATTTCATGCGCCCCAAATTCCGGTTTACGCTAATGTGACGGCAGCCCCTTATCCCAAAGATTTATCGGGGATGCGTCAGCTTTTAGAAGCGCAGTTGTTGAATTCGGTTCAGTTTGTCCAACAAATTGAAAATATTTATGCTCAAGGCGGATATTGCTTTGTGGAAATTGGACCGCGCCAAATTCTCACTAACTTAGTTAAACAGATCTTAGGCGATCGCCCTCATCTTGCCATTGCGCTCAACCCCAGTCGGCAAAAGGACAGTGATGTTCAGCTGTCACAAGGAGTAATACAGCTTCGAGTTTTAGGTTTACCGTTAAACGATCTGGAAAATGCAGCTTTGACGGTGAAGACTCCCTCAAACAAACGCAAAGGTATGATCCTTAAGCTGAATGCAACCAACTACATCAGCGATAAAACCAAAGCTTTGATCGGCTCTGCATTACAACCTGACTCACCTGCGGAAATAGAACCGTCAGTTGATTCCCAAACGGTTGAATCTAAGTGTGAGGAAGTTAAAGGGTCGGAAAACGAGGAAATTTTAGCCTCTATTCCTTCCGTCAACCTTTATCCTTCTGATTCTCAGCCTCTTTTAGAGGAAATTCCAACACTCAATTTATCTATTGTTTCTCAAGATCGAACTGTAACCATGACTATGAACAACGCTATTTCTAACAACGTCAACCTTCTTTTACAAGCATTCAACCAATATCAACAGAGTCTTGCCAAGGTTCACGAAGAGTACATT
The DNA here is from genome assembly GCF_027531715.1 of Microcystis sp. LE19-8.1F. NCBI lineage: Bacteria > Bacillati > Cyanobacteriota > Cyanophyceae > Chroococcales > Microcystaceae > Microcystis > Microcystis sp. LE19-8.1F. The sequence continues at coordinate 3,599 of NZ_JAPZSO010000099.1, forward strand.
AAACATCAATCTCAGAGTTTTCAGTCAGTGTTGCAGTTATTAAAACAAAAAGAGATGACAGCAATTGATCAAATTGACGAACTCTCTACTGCTGCTGATGCGGAGAATTCAAAATTTGATCGGCAAAATTCAGAGGTTTCCTCTGTTAATTTTCCCGATCCGGCTCCTTTTAAGTCGGAACCTCAGCACTTACCGACTCTAGAACCTCAACCTTTAAACATTGCACCTCAACCCTTACCGACTCCCGAACCTGAACCCGTTCACATTTCCCCCATTGTCAACTATTTAGAACCTCGTCAACCCATTGCACCCATCTCTACACCTGAACCTGTGTCAGAAGTGAGCGAACCTTCTTTAGACTCCATTCAAGATGATGCACTGAGTCAAGCCTTATTAGAGGTTGTCAGTGAAAAAACAGGCTATCCTACGGAAATGTTGGAATTAGAAATGGATTTAGAGGCAGATTTAGGCATTGACTCGATCAAACGGGTAGAAATCATGGGAAGTCTGCAAGAAGCTTTCTCTGGGTTGCCCAAACTTAGCCCTGAAGCCTTAGCAGAAAAACGTACCCTAGCCCACATTGTTCAGTACTTGAGGGAGAAAATGATGGTGACAGAAAAAAAAATAGCTTAGTTGTTACCTCTACCCAGTCTAACCATCGAAAACACGGTGATATTGGACGTTATCAAATGAAACTGAAGCCCCTTGCTGCACCTGATTATTGGGATTTTCCCTCAACCCCTGATCAAACCTGTTTGGTGACCGATGATGGTTCATCTACTACTGCCCAAGTTGCTCAAAGTTTGCTAAACCAAGGCTGGCAAGTTGTGGTTCTCAGTTTCCCTCAATTCCTTATTCCTGTGCGTTCTTCTCTTCCTGCGGGGGTTCGACATTTTGTTCTCAATCATTTAAGTGAAGAACATTTACAAGCACAATTGGGAGATATATTTAAAACTTGTGGACTGATCGGCACATTTATTCATTTACATCCTCTCTCTCAGGGGTTTAATCAAGATCAAGAGACTTCAATTAACACCGATCAAGCGATTGTTAAACAAGTGTTTTTACTAGCCAAACATCTTAAATCTTCTCTGACGCAAGCGGCCAGTCAAGGACGCAGTTGTTTTCTCAGCTTAACCCGTTTAGATGGAGAATTTGGTCTCAGTGGAAAACGAGAATTTAGCCCTATTAGTGGCGGTTTATTTGGCTTAACGAAAACCTTAAATCTAGAGTGGGAATCGGTCTTCTGTCGCGCTCTAGATATTAGTCCCGACTTAGATGAAATGACAACGGCTCAAATTGTTTTAGCTGAATTACATGATCCTAATAGCTTAATTCAAGAGGTAGGTTATACTCCAAAAGGTCGAATGACTTTGACTTGTGAATTAGCTTCTTTTAGCAGTAAATAGGCAAAAGTTAATAGTTAGAATAAAATTAGCTGGGCGCAAGGCTTGCGCCCCTACATAATTATAGTTATTTAGATGAATTGCGGTATAAATTCCGATTTTTAGCTAATCTCTACTAACTATTAACTATTAACTATCAACTATCAACTAACACGGTATTTTTCCCATGATTAATGATACTCAACTTAATTCATCTTCTGTGGTTATTGTCAGTGGTGGTGGCCGAGGAATTACGGCTCAATGCGTTATCTATTTGGCGCAACAATATCATTGTAAATTTATTTTATTAGGTCGTTCGCAAATTTTATATCCTGAACCTGAATGGAGTCTTTCTTGTCAAGATGAGTCTCAGTTAAAAAAGCAAATTATGCAACATTTAACAACTCAAAATGAAAAACCAACTCCAAAAAAAGTTCAAGCACTGTATCAACAACTCTGTCAAAGTCGTGAAATTAAGCAAACCTTATCAGAGATTGAAAAAGTAGGAGGAAAAGCCGAGTATTGCAGTGTTAATGTTACCGATTCACAGCAGCTAAAAGCAACTTTAAGACCGATTATTCAACGTTGGGGACAGATTACGGGCATTATTCATGGTGCGGGAACGTTAGCAGATAAATTAATTGAAAACAAAACTGAACAGGATTTTGATAAGGTTTATACTGTCAAAATTGATGGGTTAAATAGTTTATTAGGTTCGGTAGAAGTTAACCGATTAAAATTTATTGCTTTATTTTCTTCTTTTGTTTCATTTTATGGCAATGTCGGTCAATCTGACTATTCTTTAGCTAACGAAATTTTGAACAAATATGCTTATTTACTTCAACAAAAATATCCTAACTGTCATGTTGTTTCTATTGGCTGGGGTCCTTGGGATGGGGGAATGGTGACACCACAGCTTAAACAGTTATTTGAGCAGCAAAATATTAAGGTCATTCCTCAACAAACAGGGGCGCAAATGTTAGCAGAAGAATTAACCCAAACTCAAGCTAAAACCCCTCAAATTATTGTCATGAGTAACCCTATTTCTCCTTCTCCTAAACTGGTTACACCGCAAAAGCATAGTTACCGTTTATATCGTCGGTTGACGTTACGAGGAAACCCTTTCGTTTATGATCATGTCATTGGGGGAAATGCAGTTTTACCCGCGATGTGTGCGTTAGCATGGATCACTAATAGTTGCGAACAACTTTATAAAGGATATCATTTTTTAAGTTGTCATAACTATCAAGTGCTTAAAGGAGTTGTCTTTGATAAAAGTTTAGCTAATTTGTATTGTTTGGATCTGACTGAAGTTGAGAAAACAGAAGATGAAATTAAATTTGAAGCCTTAATTTGGAGTGAAACCGCTAAAGGAATTCCCCTTTATCATTATCGGGCGATTATTAATATTACTAAACAAGTAATAGCTGAGAGAAAACTTGAGGAAAGTATTCAGCCTGTTAAGGAACCTTCCCTTAATTTCCAACCCTATCAAGAAGGAGTTCTGTTTCATCAGCCCAGATTTCAAGGAATTAAGAAAATCTTAGAAATTAATAACAACGAACTTCTTTTTAACTGTTACTTACCTCCAATTTCTACACAAGATCAAGGACAGTTTAGCGTTCAATCCTTTAATTCTTATACGGCTGATCTCTTGTTTCAATGTCTTTTAGTTTGGGTCAGAAAACACTACAATTCGGGTAGTTTACCCCTAAAACTAAATGAGCTTAAGCAGTTTAGTTCCCTCCCTTTTAATCAAGAATTTTGGATCAAATTATCCATTAATGAACATAGTGATACTAAGGTAATTGCTAATGCACTATCTTATCATTCTCAAGGTAAAATTTATTTAGAAGCAACTAATATGGAGGTTACTTTGAGTTCTTGTCTTAATGTTTTGTTTCTTAATAATACGGTGAATTCATCGAATACCGTTTGCTTGTAATTTTTTCTCAATTGATACCCTATTTACATTTTCACAGGAGATATTATGAAACCGTCCAAATTAGCGATCGCTGGCTTAAGTGGCTTCTTTAATCAGCTGTTAACCAGTCAACAACTATCAGCTTTAATTTATCAAGGAAACTCCCTTGATTATTCTAACAAACCGATTAGTGATCATTCTTGGTCTATCTTATCAAAGATGTCTGATCAAGGGTTAAAAGATTGTACTTGTAAGATAGGAAAAAAAGTCGCTTTAATTACTGCTAATAATATTAGCAACAATCAAGAAACTGAGCTTAAAAATATTAGTTATCAATTGGAAAGATTATGGAATTGTTCCATTGTTCCCTTTCAATTAACCCAAGGATCTGATTCTTTATTAAAGTCTCTCGAATTAGCCCAAATTCTCTTAACTGCCAAAGAAGTTGATACAGTCATTATTAGTGCGCTTAATACGGATTCTGAGTCTATTATTGGCGGAGCTTTAATCCTCAAAGATTATGAAACAATCCAAAACAATAATAGTACGCTTTTTTACGGGATTATTGATAGCTTTAGTAAAATAGTTAACCCCTTATCTTCTCCATCAGTTGCGATTAAACAAAGTTGTCAGCAAGCATTTGAAAATGCTAAGATTCACCCCTCAGATATTGGTTATTTAGCTGTTTCCTCAACAGAGATAGATCAAGGGTTATTAGAAGCTTATTATGCTAATCATAATAACCTAACTTGTGCAGTCGGAACAGTCCAAGAAAATAATAATAAATTAGGGATCACTGAAGATTTAATTAGCTTAATTAAAACAGCACTTTGCTTAAAAAATCGTTATCTTCCTGCTGCCGATCAACTGTTAACTTCTAATCTTACTCAAGAATGGCAAAATAGTCCTTTTTATCTACCTGATGTATCACTTCCTTGGTTTCTTGAAAAAGGACAAGAAAAACGCTATGCTGCGCTTAATTTAGTCACTCAAAACAATACTTATAGTCATTTAATTTTATCAGAAGCAACTCCTCAAAGTACAGCCAATAATGGCTATTTACCCTATGGGTCATTTTATCTATTTCCCCTCGCTGGAAATGATAGTTTATCTCTACAAAGTCAGCTTGATAACTTAACCGAGAGTATTGAAAACAGTTTCTCCTTACCCCATCTGGCCAAAGAGAATTTTATTCAGTTTCAACAGAATTCTCAATCTCCTTATGTTGTAGCAATTGTTGGGAATAACAAAGAAGCTTTACAAAAGGAAATTAAACAGGCTAAAAAAGGAATTGATAAAGCCTTTCATACAGGAAAGCCTTGGAAAAGTCCCCAAGGAAGTTATTTTACCCCTAAACGGTTAGGAAAAGTGGGTAAAGTCGCTTTTGTTTATCCGGGTGCTTTTAACTCCTATTTAGGAATGGGAAGAAATCTTTTTCAATTATTCCCTAGATTATGGGAGAGAGCAGAGAGTTTAATTAGTGATCCTGCTAGCTTTTTTCAAGCAAACTCTCTTTATCCTCGCCGTCAATCTCCCCTTTCTAAACAAGACTTAGAAACCCTAGAAACTCAATTCATTGCTAACCCTTTATCTCTCTTAGAAACGGGAACAGGTTTTGCGGTTTTATTCACCGAAATTATGCAGAAATATTTCAAGATTAAACCTGATGCTGCCTTCGGTTATAGCATGGGAGAAAGTACCATGATGTATTCATTAGGAGTGTGGCCAAATGCGGATCAAGGAAGTCAATTTGTTCATTCTTCTCCCCTATTTCATACCCGTTTAATGGGAGCTAAACAAGCCGTTGCAGAATATTGGGGTCAACCGATAGATGAAAATTCATGGAGTAGTTATGTTTTAATGGCTACAGCTGAAGCAGTTCAAGAATGTTTAAAAACAGAAAGTAAGGTTTATTTAACCCATATTAATACCCCTCAAGAAGTTGCGATCGCAGGAGATTCTCAAGGTTGTTTACGGGTGATTGAAAAATTACAATGTGATCGGTTTCGTTCGCCTTCTGATATGGTTTTACATTGTGAAGTTATGCAATCAGAATACAATGAGTTTCTTAAGCTAAATACGGTGACAATAGGAACACCACCTGATACTATTTTTTATTCCTCTTCTCATTATGATTCTCTGGCCTTAGAACAAGAGAAAATTGGTGAGCATTTAAGTCAAGGAATGTGTCAAATGTTAGATTTTCCTCGCTTAATTGAACGCACTTATCAAGACGGGGTGAAAATTTTTCTAGAATTAGGATCAGGAGGAAGTTGTTCTCGTTGGATATCGGAAACTCTTGGTCAAAAAGAGCATCTTGCATTGTGTATTAATCGTCGAGGTGCTGATGATTTAGCGACCATTATTAAGACGTTAGCACAATTAGTCAGTCATGGGGTAGAACTAGACTTATCTCCTCTTTATTTAACAGATGAAGCAGAAACCTTAGAAGCGATTTTTAAGACAGTGTTAACCACAGCACCCAAAGCTAATATCGAACCCCAAACCGAGCAACAAAATTCAATTATTCGAGAAAATACTGCTTCTCAAAAAGTCGCTGCTTTAGTCGCTTCTTCTACTCAAACTCTTTCACAAGTTCCAACCATTTCTACAGTTGATCATTTAAGAACAAGCGTTATTTCTTCTCATCCTAAAACCGTTAGACCTTGTTTATTTGATCAACCTGAGATTCTCGAATTTATTGAAGGTAAAGTCTCTAAGGTTTTTGGTCAAGAATATGAACCCATTGATCATTATACCCAACGAGTCAGAATGCCGTCTCCTCCCTTTTTGTTCGTCAGTCGGGTGACTCAATTAGAAGGAAAATTAGGTGATTATAAATCAGGTTTCATCGAAACAGAATATGATGTACCAGAAGATGCTTGGTATGCAGTAGATGGTCAATTAACGGTAGGAATTTGTCAAGAAGCCGGCCACGGACTCCTGATGCTATTAAGTTATATCGGGACAGATTTTGAAAATCAAGGAAAACGCTCTTTCCGTTTATTAGATTTATCTGCAACCTTCTTATTTGAACAACCCGAAAACGTTAAGTTGTTACGGTGTCGAGTTAAGATCACATCTTCGGTTAAAACTGATGATAGCTTATTAATTTTCTTCCAAGGAGAGGTGTTAATTGGGGATCAAGTTTGGATGAAATTTCATGACGGTTGTGCTGGACTCTTTTCTGATGAAGAATTAGAAAAAGGACAGGGAATTGTGCTAAAAGAGGCTGAAGAAAAAGAAAGAAACTTGATTAAAAGACAACAGTTTACTCCTCTTTTAACTTGTTCTAAGTCATTCTTTAAAAAAGAAGAAATTTTTAATCTAAGTCGAGGAAATATTGAGGCTTGTTTAGGGAAAATCTATCAACAAAATGGCTTAAATTCTTCCCTCAGATTACCCCCAGAAAAACTCTTAATGTTAGAGAAAGTGATAATGGTAAATCCTCAAGGAGGAATAGCTGGACTAGGTTTAGCAGTGGGATCAAAACAGATCACCCCTGAGGACTGGTATTATTCTTGTCATTTTAAAAATGACCCCACTTTACCCGGTAATTTAATGATTGAAGGAAGTATCCAACTGGTGCAATTTTATTGTTTATGGTTAGGGTTACAAACTCACAGGAAAGATGCTCGTTTTCAGGTGATTCCTAATCAAACCCAAGCAGCCCGTTTTCGGGGACAAGTGACTCCCCAACATGGAACTTTAATGTATCAAATGGAGGTGTTAGAAATTGGACTTTCTCCTCAACCTTATCTTGTGGCTAATGTGGATGTTATTTTTGGCGGAAAAACCATTGCTACTATTAAAAATATTGGTGTTCAACTGGTAGAAAAAACAGCTACCATTCCCAGTATTTTCCAACCCATTGAGTCAGGAACATTTCCCCATATTTCCCAATTATCAAAACAGTCATCGGTTTTATTTAATGAAAACCAATTAAAAACCTTTGCTAAAGGATCAGTGGCTGCTTGTTTGGGATCAGAATTCGATATTTATGAAAATCGTCAATCGGTTCGTTTACCTAATGGGGAGTTTCAGTTAGTCAGTCGGGTATTAGACATCGAAGGTAAGCGTCATGAATTGCAAAAACCATCGGAAATTATTACCGAATTTGATGTCAAAGAAAATGCTTGGTTTTATAACCATAATGCCTATCCCACTTTACCTTACTGTACCTATATCGAAATTGCAGGTCAACCTTGTATTTTCTTAGGGGTTTATATGGGAGCAACTTTATTATTCCCAGAAGATGATCTTCATTTTCGTAATTTGGATGGACAGGGAACAATTCTCAAAGAAATTGACCTCCGTAATAAAACCATTACGGATAAAGTTCGTCTCCTTTCTACTACCGCTATTCAAGGAGCAATCATTCAAAAGTTTGAGTTTGAATTATCTTGTGAGGGTGAACCTTTTTATCGGGGTAATATGGTTTTTGGAGACTTTAGCACAGCCGTGTTAGCAAATCAAGTGGGACTTGATGGCGGAAAACGTCTTAAACCTTGGTATCAATTGAATGATTTATCCGATTTAACCGTAGAGGAAATTAATTTACAAGATTCCTTAACTCACCAAAACTTCTATTCAGTAAATCCGGAAAAACCCCATTATCGTCTTTCTCAAAATTATCTTGATTTTATCGAAAAAGTTTTCCTAATTCAAGATGGTGGTAAGTATCAAAAAGGATATATTTATGCCAGCCAATCAATTACTCCCGAAGATTGGTATTTTCCCTTCCATTTCTATCAAGATTCCGTGATGCCCGGTGCATTAGGCGTTGAGTCTATTCTTCAAGCTATGCAAACTTATGCGCTGCAATTAGACTTAGGCAAATCTTTCAAAAATCCGCGTTTTGGTCAAGCCATTAATCATCAAATTACCTGGAAATATCGAGGACAAATTACACCCGAAAATCGTTTAATGTCTTTAGAAGTGCATATTTCCGATATTCGAGTCGAAGATGATGTAATCACAATTATCGGAGATGCCAGTCTTTGGAAAGAAGACTTAAGAATTTACGAAATTAAAGACATCGCCCTGTGTCTATTAGACAGTGAAGAGTGAACAGTTAACAGAGACCAGTGTATCTCGACTACTCGGTTAGTGCATTAACCATCGAATTGGGATAACCCCAGTTACCAGTGAATAGTAAACACCCATCTTTTCCCTCAGTTTAAAGTCAACAACAATGGAGAAATAAACCCCATGTTAACTAACCATAACCCTCTTACTACCTCCCCTAAATCATCCATTTCCTTTGAGAGTGAAGGAATTCGAGAAAAATTAGCCAATTTAGAGCAGCCTTGTTATGTATATGTCAAAAATAACCAGATAGGACTTTCTCACGAACCTAATGCTGATATACTGCCCCGTAGCATGATTAATGCCCTATCACCCCAACAATTAGGCGATCGCACTTTTTGTGACTTTCATGGTTTAGACTATGCTTATGGGGCGGGTGCAATGGCCGGGGGTATCGCTTCCGAAGATTTGGTGATTTCTTTGGGAAAAGCGGGATTTTTAGCCAGTTTTGGGGCAGCCGGGTTAGTTCCCCAACGGGTTGAAAAAGCCATTCACACCATTCAAGAAGCTTTACCCAATAGACGATATGCCTTCAATTTAATCCATAGCCCCTCAGAGGAAGCCCTAGAACGGGGTTCAGTGGAACTTTACCTCAAATATGGGGTAAGAACTGTTGAAGCCTCTGCTTACCTGGATTTAACCCCCCATATTGTCCGTTACCGAGCATCAGGATTACATCTCAATTCTCAAGGCGATATTGAAACCCAAAATAAGATCATTGCCAAAATTTCTCGGACTGAAGTTGCTCGGAAATTCTTAAAACCTGCTCCCCCTAAACTGCTGAAAGCTTTAGTTGAACAGGGACAAATTACAGCCTTACAAGCAACTTTAGCTGAAAAAGTTCCTTTAGCCGATGATATAACCGTTGAAGCTGACTCTGGTGGTCACACAGATAATCGTTCTTTGGTTTGCCTTCTCCCTTCTATTATTGCCTTACGCAATGAAATTCAACAACAATATCAGTATGAGCGTTCTATTAGAGTGGGGGCGGCCGGTGGCATTAGTACCCCAGAATCAGCCTTAGCGGCCTTTATGATGGGAGCAAGTTACATTATCACAGGTTCGGTGAATCATGCTTGTATTGAAGCGGGAACATCTAAACATACCAAACAATTATTAGCCCAAGCAGCAATGGCTGATGTGGTAATGGCCCCTTGTGCTGATATGTTTGAAATGGGGGTGAAAGTTCAACTCTTAAAACGGGGAAGTTTATTCCCCATGCGCGCGCAAAAATTATATGATTTGTATCAAACTTATGAGGGAATTGATGCCATTCCGACCGAGGTTCGTCAAACCATAGAAAAGCAAATTTTCCAAAAACCATTAGAGGCCGTTTGGCAAGAAACCCTTGCTTATTTTCAAGAGCGAGATCCCGAACAAATTGAACGAGCGAATAATAATCCTAAACGGAAAATGGCTTTAATTTTTCGCTGGTATTTGGGGCTTTCTTCTCGTTGGTCAACCAGTGGACAGCCACAACGAACCATGGATTATCAAATTTGGTGTGGTCCGGCGATGGGTTCATTTAATGATTGGGTTCGAGGAACTTATTTAGAATTTTCCGAAAATCGTCAAGTGGTGGATGTAGCAACTCATATCATGCGCGGTGCAGCTTATCTCTATCGTCTGCAAAGTCTGAAGTTACAGGGGGTTAATCTTCCGTCTCCCTATCATTTTTATCGTCCCACGCCTCTTTAAAAACCCCCTTATGAACCTTGTGCTGGAATTTTCCCATGATGACTAAAAATGCCAATTCTCCCTTTTCTGTTGGACTTCCCGCCCTTTATTTAGTGGCCTTTTTATCGGGAATTTCCCTAGGGTTATTTAATCCCTTTGTTTCTACCCTTATGAAAGAAAAGGGTTACGACAATATTGTTATTGGGGCAAATTCTACTCTTTACTTTTTTGTCATTGCCGCAGGAACACCGATTGTGGCTAGTATTCTTCGCCAAATTGGATTAAGAAAAACCATGATGTTAGGATTCCTTTTAATGGGAATAACTGCACCTCTATTTGCCTTTACTACTCAATTATCTCTTTGGTTTATCATTCGTGGCGTTATGGGTTTGGCCTGTTGTTTATATCTGATTTCTGGACAAACCGCTATTAACTATTTTTGTAATGATCAAAATCGAGCCATGGTTAATGGTTTAGATGCTTTAGCTTTTAGCTTAGGTTTTGGTATCGGTCCGATTATGGGAGCAGTCGCCTATAATCTTTCTCCTAAGATAACTTTTTTATTAGGAAGTGGCTTGATTTTAAGTGGAATTGTTGTTGTCTTTTTTGGATTACCAGAGAAAACGGTTAAGTTTCAAAAGCCCAACTTTAGCATTATTCAAAAGCTCAAACTTCCCCTACAAGGAGCTTTTGCTTATGGCTTCAGTGTTGCCACCTTAGTTTCTCTTTATCCACTTTTTTTACTCGAACAAAACTATGGTATTGAGCGCATGGGGTTAATCTTTGGCTTGTTTATTTTAGGCGGATTAATTTCAACCGTTCCTATTACTCATTTAGCCGATAAGATGGGTAAAGTTAAGGTTTTAGTCGGTAGTGTAATTATTGTAATTGTTTCAGTTTTTGGCTTATCTTTAATCGAAAATCCCATGATTACCCCCTTTTTAGCTTTTGTCTCTGGGGTAGGAATGAGTCCCATTTTTCCCTTATCGTTAGCCCTCATTGGTTCTACCGTTACCCTTAATGAATTATCCTCCGGGAGTGCTGTCTTTACCTCAATTTATAGTGCAGGTTGTACCGCCGGTCCCATTCTATCAGCTATTGTCATGACCATGATGGGAACTCGGTATATCTTCTCATTAATGTTAGTCATTTTTGTCTTATTTTTGCTGAGTTTAAGTCAGTCCCCAAAGTCCCATCCTGACTATCAACATTCTTCGGAGAATAGTTAGGAAAGTTTCTTGAATTTTAACTACACTAATTAACCACCTTCACAATTTATTCAAGGACAAAATCATGGAAAAATTAGCAATCATTGGTTCGGGTATTTCTGGCTCTCCCATCGCCTATTATCTTCAAGATCAATATGAGGTTGATGTCTATGAAAAAAGTAGTCGTGTCGGCGGTCATGCTCACACCTTAGATTTGGATGAAGATGGTCAACGGATTTCTTTTGATACGGCTTTTGTGGTTTGTAATAAACCTAATTATCCCAACTTGATGAAATTTTTTGCTGATTTAGGAGCAGAGACTCAAGATCATTTAGGCGGATTTAATTTTTATAATTTGGATACTGGAATGCAGTTTAATTCCCTAGATTTAGAACTGCCGATGGAAGAATTTGTTCGTCAGCAATCCTCTGAATTAGTCGCTTGTTATCAAGAAGCTAAACGTTTTTTTTCAGAAGCACGGGCTGATTTTTGGGAAGGAAAAACGAGAATTTCTATGCAAGAATATCTAGATAAAAATAACTATAGCCAAGCCTTTCGAGATAACTTTGTCATGCTAATGGGATCAGCCGTTTGGTCAATTCCTACTGATTTATTAATGGAGTTTCCCGCTTCAACTTTTATCAGCTTTTTTATGACTCATGACCAAGGAGGGTTGGGGGGAAAAACGGTCGAATGGCAAACCGTTAAAGGGGGAAGCAGTCGTTATGTTGAAAGGGTCAAAGATGCTTTAAATAAACCCATTCGCACCGAACAAGAAGTGGTTTTTATTCAAAAAAGAGAAGACGGAAAAGTAATCGTTCAAACCACCACCGATGAAGAAATTTATGATAAATTTGTCATCGCTACTCATGCTGATCAAGCCTTAGAAATACTGGCTGAACCAACCCCGTTAGAACAACAAATATTAGGCTGTTTTAAATACAATGAAACCGCCGTCACTGTTCACACTGATCCCGTTATTATGAACCCTGATCGCAGTAAATGGCAATCCTGGAATTATGGGCAAGTAACTAAAGAAGGAAAGCTTTATACTTATGTGACTTATTATGCTAACAAAGTCCATAATTTTACCGCCAAGAAAGATTATTTTGTTTCCTTAGATACCCCACCTATCGCCATTGATGAAGACAAAATTATCCGCATTCTTAAGTATCGACATCCAGCTTATGACATGAATACTCTAGAAGCCCAAAAACAAATTTATCAACTCAATGAAACTGGCCCTATTTACTTCTCAGGGACATATTTCCACATCAAAAAACGAGGCATTGATTCCTACGGATTTCATGAAAGTGGCATCGGTTGTGCGGTTGAATTAGTGGAACGTTTGAGAAAAGGATAATGTTTGGCAAAATACAGAATCGGCTCTTCGTTACTTGGTATGGTTCGATAGGGGAGCATAAATCGACTAAATCCTTATCTGGCAAGAGACTTAATTGATTAGTTCGCTCTAGATCAAAAACAATTGACAAAAATCGCCAAATGTCTTTCTCTATAAGAGTTTCATTCCTTATAATCCTGTACGTTGCATAAGACAAGCCGAAGAACCACAGAATCAATAATCAGCAACTATACTCAAGTATTTTGGTTGACTCTTTTGAGTAAATTCAACTACAGTTAACCATAAGTTTCTTAAAAGAAGTTGAAAAATTCTAATCTTTTTTGAAACCTCCTTTAGGATAGAGAAACTAAGTACAGGACAAAAAGCTTGAAAAGTAGGCGGGAGTGGGGTTTTATGAGAAATAGCACTAATCTCGAAACCCCTATGAACCAGTATAATGCGTTGAAACAAGCTCTCAAACCTCATTTGCGATGGCACGGAGCAAG